>CAZJFK010000005.1:0-16916 GCA_964545515.1 uncultured Candidatus Saccharibacteria bacterium
CCTTTGGTTGCTGGGATGGCATGAGCTAGTCTACACGCGGCAGACCATATGGATATCATGACATATTATAGTACTCATTGTCAACTAAAATGAGCCTAATTTATGTAACTAGCGTTTAGCTGGTCTACGTCGCATAAATATACCGACGAAGCTGACAATTAGGGCTAGGATGCTGGCGTATAGGGCTAAGTCTAGTTTCACGCTGTCGCTGGACTCTGTGTCTGCTGAATTGATGTCGTCGACGACAGATGTCACAGAGTATGGACCTGCGGTAGAATCTTCGCTATCGCCGTGATCAGTTGATGGCTTTTGATCCCAGTGGACAGTCACGCCGTCGGCGTAGGTTTGGTAGGCTTTCCACTGCAAATCACCGGCACGAGCTGGCGCCTGGGCTTTGAACACTAAATCGGCGCGCTGTCCGACGGGGATTTTGCCAGTCCAGGTGATTGACGATACAGAACCGTCTGTGTCTATTGCCGTCGAGATATCCCAGCCCACCATGACGTTTGGCTGGACACTATCTAGCCCGGCTGGCATGTTTAGTTTGACACTCGACACTGCTACTTGACGTTCGTTGGGTACGCTGACCGTGAATACGGTGCGAGCCCCGACGTCGGTTGATTTGGGCGATACGACTACGTGCGCCCAGGCTGTGCTGGTCGACGCGACAGTCAGTACGGCTACCAGTAAGGTTGCTAAAATTGATTTCATATATTCTCCTTATTTATTATCTACGGCTACGGCGATCAGTAGGACCAATCCAGCGACTAGACTCATACCTATCCATAGGCTCAGTGGTATCGATATGGGTGGTGAGGTGTCGCCGGTGACTCGTACTTCGTAGTCGAGCTGAAATGGTGCGAAATCACCAGGTGTTTTGGGTGATCCGGTGAAGCTAAATGTATAGACGCCAGCCTGTTCAAATGTGTATCTATTGACACTAGTAGTATTGTCGGACACTACTAAGGATTCGGTATCGATGATGTCCCCGTCTAATTCATATGACACATTGCAATTACATTTGGCTAGGCTAAATTTACCACCGTCGCTATTAAATTTCATCTCGTAATTGGTTGGGACTTTGGTAGTGGGATTGTCGTCGGGATAGATGTGTAGGACGGCGCCGATGTCACCGTCAACTTTCAGTACATGGGCACTAGCGATGCTTGGAGCTATGGCGACTAGGCTAATTGCTACGGCTAGCGATACGAGTAGTCTGAGCATCATTTACGGCCTCGTGCGACTATGCGCATACGTATTCGTAGAAGTTCCAGTATGATTAGGAAACCGGCGGCTAGGTAGGTGATAGCGGCGTATACGGTCACCGTATCGATGAAGTGAGTGCCTATTAGTATCATGTGTATGAGTAGCAAGATAGACGCTATATAAACTAGCCTATGTAGTAGCTTCCAGTGTCGGTAGCCCATTTTGTCGACCACGATGTCGAGTGATGTGGCGGCCATTATAAATAGAATACCTAGGGCAAATACTCCGCCAAGCAGTGATAGTTTGTAGGTATTATTCAGGTACCCTAGCCCGCTGAAGCCCCCGAGCTGGGCAAATAATGTGACGGCAGCGTGCAGTAGCGCATAGTAAAAAGCCGACACGCCGATAGCCCGTCGGGCATGCAAATAGGCTTCTTTGCCGGGTAGGTTAGAGAAGACGGCTGTTAGCGGTGAGGCCAAGATGGCTATATACATGAGGGCGAGCGCGATGAAACCATAAATCTGCTCGATACGTATAGCTTGCAGGCTACCGCTTGGTATGAGTAGCTGTACGAATCCAGCTATGTTGACCGACAGTACCACGGCAACGATTAGTATCCAGAAGCGGCTATTTGTGAATAGCCGACGGTATACCGGTGATTTGGTAGTTTTAGCCATTAGCTCTATTATAGCCCATCGCCCTGTACTACCATAATCATATTTATTATTGTATAATAATAAATATCCATCGGAGGGCCGGTGGTTTTTTATTTGGAGTGTTTGTGAATAAAATGAATATTCGTGTTCATCATATTGTGAGCGTTATCGTAGTTGGCGTGATAGCTAGTATAGTTTTTCACGAGGTATTTCATGTGCTCATGCACCTCGGTAATGTAGCGCGGGTCGAGATTTTCCCAGGCAAATTTACGATTTGCGAGCTAGTACTAAAATATCCAGAAAACTATGATTTGAACGGCGAAGAAGTTGGAGCTTATTTGATATCGACTATTATGTTACTAGCTACCGGATATGTGGCTAGCCGCATGTACGATAGCATGGACAGCCGCCGAATTAAGGACGTAGATATACTAGTAGATAGCATGAATCGCCGAGAATTGATCGAGAGCGCTACTAGGATAGGTCTAATTTGAAACGTCGCTAATACGTACGGAGCGGGCAAACGTATCAAAATTATCTAGACTATCATATAGGCCGTAGATACCTTTTGGAACATAGCCATTTGGATCTGGCAACAAGTAGTTTTTGTCGTTAACATTCACTACTAAGATAGAGGATAGTTTTTGACCTTTACTGTCGGTGATTACTATTCTGCGGGCGTCATGTCCATTCCAGACGAGCTTTTCGGTTTTGGTAGTAGCGTCTAGGGATATACCAAGATTGGCTGCGTTTAGTTCGGTGACATCGTCTAAATTACCCGTATTGTATACTATGAAAGAATAAGTAGAATTGTTGTCGGTACGTACGGTTGCTAGTGTTGCTATGGCGCTATCGGAATTTTTGGCGTCAGGTTTTGTTACAACCCAATTGGTTTTGGTGGCAAAAGTTAATCCGTCGGCGGCATTATAATCAGACCAGCCGGCCGGAGTCTGGAAGTCACTATAATCTAAATCATTGGCAGTTTCGTATTGTACGGTGTTGTTTTTGGCGTCAGCAAAAGACGCTACATCATCGGTATTTATCTTGATAGAATTAGCGAAACGCTTAAATGAGTTGGGTGATAGCTCTACGTCATCGATTGCAGGTGGTTTGCTGTCGGGATTTGGCAAGCTGACAATATATGGAGCAATTTCGACCAACTGGAAGCTAGTAGACTGCTTGGTGGCATCGCTGGAATTACTGGTGACAACGATTGCTTTATGATTATTCCATGTGGCGTCGGTTAGCGTAGCACCAGCGGTATCTGAATAAGAGCTACTGATTTGAGCCGCCATAATATCTAGGCTAGATTTGGTGAATTGCATGGTTGCGACTATGGTGCCGTTACCCGAGCTTTCACTGCCTGGCATTGATACTTTGATTACATAGCCAAAGTTTTCGCCGATACCTGGATTTTGGTCGTGGAGGTTTTCTTCGGAAATCGTCCAGTTTTCTGGTGCAATAAATGATACGCCGAGAGATTTGATTTTGAATTGTTTCCAACCACTAGGTATGGTCGATACGTTTTCGGTCTTAGGGGTATTGAGTGAGCCTAATCTTTCGGATAGAGTGTATAGTCCATATCCGCTAGCTGCTAGAAAAACGATGGCTATTATAGAAATACCAACGATAGTGGCTATTTTTTTGCCTTTGCTTGGGGCTGGAAAATTTGGTACCGCTTCGGAACTAGTCTGTATATCTGGTTGAACTGCTAATTCCTGAGATTCTACATCTTGGACTTCGGTTTCTGCGGATATCTCAGCTGCGGTAACTGCTGCATTTTCGCGATCTTCCTCTGTGATGACTGTCTCTGTCTCGCCAGCTTCGTCTTCTGTGTCTGCGGCATCGGAATCAGCGTCTTCATTTGCCGCTTCGGGTTCATCTTGCTCGACAGTGGGCTCAGTAGGAGTGTCTGTTATTTCACTACTAGGAGTATCTTTGGATACATCTTTGCCATTCAGAACGTCATTCATGGCTTTTGCCAGATCTGATATTTCGTTAGTGTTGGTAGGTTTGATATCGATTGTATTGGTGGCGGGAGTATCTTGCAGGAGTGAATTTGCCGGTACTGGGCCTGCGGTAGGTTGCGAAGACGCACTTGGCGAAGTGCTTGATTGAGATGGCTCCGATGCCGCTGAATCGTCAGGGGTAGAATCGGCATTATTTGGTACCGTATTTAATAGTTCGTCATCTTTTTTGTCACTATCCATAACATAAGCATTATAACATGCCTAGCCGGGTGAGTGCACCCTTGTTATGTCAATTTAGTAAAAAATATCGTGTTTCTTAGCATGTATAATATTAAATATGAAGATACATATAGCTACTGATCACGCTGGATTAAAGATAAAAGACTTAATATCGAATCATTTGAAGCAATTTGGGCACGAAATTATTGACCATGGCGCGCATCAATATGAGGCCGAAGATGACTATCCGGACTATATAATTCCTGGTGCCGAGGCGGTGGCAGATAATCCTGATTCCCTGGGTATTGTGATAGGCGGTTCGGGAAATGGCGAGCAGATTGCCGCCAATAAAGTTAAGGGTATTCGGGCCGCACTTGTATGGAGTGAAGATACGGCTAGGTTGGCGCGCCAGCATAATAACGCCAATATAATATCTATTGGCGCTCGTATGCATAGCCAGGAAGAAGTTTTGAAGCTAATTGAAATCTTTGTCAATGAGCCGTTTAGTGAAGCGCCTAGGCACATGCGGCGTATTGGCAAAATCAGTGATTACGAAAACAAGATTTAATTACTTCTCGATATCTTCAAGTTTGTATTTGACTATCAGCTCTTCTATAAACTGATTAAGTTTATTGATATCGGACGCGTCTGGCCCAAATATTGGCGCGTAGTCCATGGGTAGGGTTTCACGGATAGCATTTTCATTGGGGCGTTCAATGATTACCGTCCAGATATCGGGTTCGCTGTCTGGCATGTAGGCACTAACTTTGGCGTCGTCTAGCTGGAAGCTACCATATAGGGTGCCGGGTAGAGCTCCGGCCGCAACTTCGTTTTCATGAGCTAGTAATTGTTGATATTCTTGGTAGGCGTTTGTTACGGCATCGACTCTGGTATATCCGGTGCCTGGCATGGCAAACATCAACATAGGCGGTATACCCGCCATGAATTCTTCGGTAATTTCGGATTCGTCTTTGAGGCCGAAATTAGTCATGAGATCCGCTATCGATCCCACTGCTGCTCCGTAGGATTTTTCGTTCCACATGAATTCTTTTACAAACAAATCTTGGTTGTAGATTTCCTCGTATAGTTTGTTTAATTCATCTAATTCGTTTTGCTCGTGGCTACTAGGTTGTTGTTCCATAAAAGCTCCTATTTTATAGTTACAATATAACGGCCGCTGCGGGATGATGATAGTCGAGAGATTTTACCTAGTTTTTGATGGGCGATTTTTGCCAGCTAGAATTTGCCCGATGACGATTCCGCAGAGAGCAGTGATTAGGATAAATAGTAGCCATACCTGGTCGATAATTTCTACATTAGACGTAAATGCGCCCCAGGTGATTGATAGTATACCTACGCAGGCGATGAGACTACCAAGTGTAGTCATCCAATAAGTATCGGCGGATTTTCTGCGGTTGTTGCGGCTGATTAGAATCAGTAGGCTACCTAGCATGTACATGGATAATGAATCCGACGCAAAGTCACCCGCTAATCCTAACGAGCGTAGTGAATAGGCGATACCTAGCGGTAGTATGCCGAGTGCTAGCACCAAAAAAGCGCTACTCCACGAGGCGCTACGTGATGGTCGTCGAGTAGTAGAGGCTGACAGTACTCCACCTAGTACGATAAATATGTATGCGAATGTAATTTGTATTTCTAACATAGTGGCAGTATAACACAAGAGCTAAGCGCAACATGTGACTTAATACGGCTAAATCTGGAGATGAAAACGCTTGTGTCGTATGATATAATTTAGTCACCAAGGGGGTGGTATGTGGAGTAAAAAACAGCGAGATTTAGTTAGGAAATATAAACACCAAGCTAAACTTAGGTGGTATAAATATTCGGAGCTAAAAAGACGGAAAAAGTTTTGGCCGCTTACGAAAAATTGGTTTACTTTGCGACGCAAGCATCGTGAAGAGCTCAAAAGATGGAAAGCTGAAATTAAAGCGATTGATGATAAATCAGATCGTCGTGCCCGCAAAAAAGCTTATAAATATTACAAAAAATTAATGCACCGCCGCGTGAAGTGGACGGTGTTAATAATAATTTTTCTAGCCATAGTATGGCTGATTTGTGTTTGGTATCAAAATGTATCGGCACCGCTTACCCCAGCGCAGCAAGATGCTCGTGATGCGTCACTCAAATTGGCTCTCGAAGAGCAGGCCGGAGGTTCGGTGCTTCTGCGCAATGTTGATTCGTCGTTACCACTCACGCCGAAATCTAAGGTGAATGTATTTGGCGCCGAAGCTGCCAAGCCTATATTTGGTGGGGGTGGCGCCGGTGGTATAGCTTCGACTAGCGTGGTAGATTTGTATGACGCCCTGAGAGATTCTGGTTTTAAATATAATACCGAGCTATACAATATATACAGTAATTATGCTTATCACGGCAAAGCAAGCGATGGTAATTTCAAGAAGCCCGGCAAAAATTTATTAGAGACATTTCTACCCAACGCAGCTGGATTTATAGCTTCGCCGGCTAAGGAAATGCCTGTCAGTAAGTTATCTGGCAATGCTCTTCGCAACGCTGTGGCTTATTCTGATACGGCTATCTATGTGGTGTCGCGGATGGGAACCGAAACCAAAGATTTGAGTGTCAAAGATTTACAACTAACTACGGACGAAGTTGATACGATCAAAACGCTCGACAAGAATTTCAAAAATGTTGTTTTGCTACTCAATACGACCAACCCTATCGAGCTTGGTATTGTAAATAATCTGCAACAC
Source organism: uncultured Candidatus Saccharibacteria bacterium (assembly GCA_964545515.1). Classification (GTDB taxonomy): domain Bacteria; phylum Patescibacteriota; class Saccharimonadia; order Saccharimonadales; family Saccharimonadaceae; genus UBA2112. The sequence goes on from CAZJFK010000005.1 coordinate 6,781, forward strand.
GTAAATAGCGTGTTATGGATTGGCGCACCTGGCGAGACGGGTATGAAATCGGTCGCAAAGATACTGAATGGCGAGATAAATCCGTCGGGACGACTAGCTGATACGTATGCCTATGATCTAAAAAGTAATCCAGCAGTTATCAATAGTGGAAGTTTTCAGTACAAAGACAAATCAGGTGAGCCAATCAAGCGCTACTTTATAGATTACAAAGAAGGCGTATATGTTGGGTATCGATATTATGAGACTTTTGTACCAGATGCTCAGTATGCTAGTGTCGTGCAATATCCGTTTGGGTATGGTCTGTCGTATACGAATTTTAAGTGGCAGATGGTTGGACATAAGGTATCCGATGGTTCTGTGATGGTTGATGTCAAGGTGATAAATACCGGCGAGGCTTCTGGGCGAGATGTCGTGGAGCTGTATTACACGCCTCCGTATATTAAGGGTGGGGTAGAAAAATCGGCTGTGAATTTGGCTGCTTATGGCAAAACTAGCCTGTTAAGACCTGGTGAATCCGAAATAGTTTCTTTGAAATTTGATTTGCGTGATATGGCTTCATACGACGCGGTTACGGCCAAAGCTTATGTGCTAGACGCTGGTAAATATACTATAAGTGTCAGGAGCGACGCACATAGAACTGTCAGTGCATTTACGTATAGCAATCCCAAGCAGATTGTGTTTGATACTGATGCTGTAACTGGCAACAAGGTAACTAATCGTTTCGATAGCGCCGGTGGCGGACTGACGTATTTGTCGCGCCAAGATGGAGCTATGGCGCTGCCTACGTCGCCGGCTGAATCGCAATATACTATTACCAAGGCAATTTTGGACGCTGACTATAAACACAAAAAATCAAATGCCAGCTTGCCTGTGACGGGCGCCGGTAATGGTTTGAAACTGGCCGATTTGAAAGGCCTAGACTATAACGATCCGCAGTGGAATAAGTTTTTGGATCAATTTACTGAGCAAGAATTAATTAAATTAGCCGGTGATGGTGGCTATTGGTCGGTCGGTTTTGAAGATCTGGGTATACCGCGTACGCAGATGTTTGATGGTCCAGCAAGTATTAGGAGTTTTATCCATGCTTGGGCTTCGGTGGCGTATCCAATACCGCTGGTACTATCGTCTACCTGGGACACGTCGCTTGCGAGTGATGTGGGCAAAGCTATGGGAGTCGAAGCGCAGAGTTATAATGTTGATGCTGTTTATGCACCGTCGATTAATCTACATAGATCACCACTTGGCGGTAGGGCGTTTGAATATTATTCCGAAGATCCATTATTGACGGGTAGCACGGCCGTATCGTACGTTAGTGGTTTGCAGACTACCAATACAATGGCTGTTATGAAACATTTCGTGGCCAATGACCAAGAAACGCACCGAGCAGATTATGGACTCTATACTTGGCTTGACGAGCAGTCACTGCGTGAGTTGTATTTAAAACCATTTCAGATGGTGACTCAGCAGGCGCATGTGCATGGTGTGATGTCGGCTTTTAATCGTATAGGTGCCATATGGGCAGGTGGCGACAAGGTACTGTTGACAGATGTCCTACGCGGTGAGTGGGGTTTTGAGGGATTTGTTATTACCGACGCCGGTATAGCTGGCCAGGGTGATCATTTCGACGCTCTGCAAGCTGTCGAAGCGGGGAATGATCTGATGCTTTCGACAATTATTGAGATACCGGGCGGTAGCGGTTTTGAAAAACAACTAAAAAGTTATTTGAAAGAAGACCGAGCAGGTACTCTAGTGGCACTACGAAACGCCGCGCATAATATCTGCTTCTACGTATTGCAAACTAGTAAGATGTAACATGGCTAGGTTGATTCATCAGTCGATTATTGATAAGCTAACTCTTGCCGAAAAAGTAGAATTACTTTCGGGTGCTAATTTTTGGAACACTAAATCCATACCTAGAGTGGGGCTACCGTCTATTATGCTTACCGATGGGCCGCACGGCGTTCGCAAGCAAGGTGGCAAGGCTGATAATCTAGGATTAAATAATAGTTTGCCCGCTACGTGTTTTCCGACGGCGGCCAGTTTGGCGAATAGTTGGAATACTGAATTAATTGAAGATGTAGGTAGGGCGCTTGGCAATGAGGCGGCGGCTAAAAAGGTTGGTGTTTTACTGGGTCCCGGATTGAATTTAGTTCGCGATCCTTTGGGTGGACGGACATTTGAATATTACTCCGAAGATCCGCTAATTTCTGGCAAACTAGCCGCGGCAATGGTGCGCGGTATACAGTCGGCTGGTGTTGCTGCGACCCTGAAACATTTTGCCGTCAATAGCCAGGAGCGTTTGCGCATGACTATGAATGAAGTTGTCGACGAGCGGACTTTGCACGAATTATATTTGGAGGGTTTTAGGATTGCCGTGCGTGAGGGTAGACCCGAAGTTGTGATGTCGTCGTATAACAAAATTAATGGTGAATATGTCAACGAGAGTAGGTATTTGCTGACTGATGTTTTGCGTGATAGCTGGGGATTTGATGGCTTAGTCGTGACAGATTGGGGTGGTACAGACAATCGAGTCAGATCATTGAAAGCTGGCAACGATTTAGAGATGCCGTATTCTGGCGGAGTTGGTACGGAGAGTATTTACGAGGGGCTTAATAGCGGCTACTTAGACGAATCAGAGATAGATGTTAGCGTAAATCGTGTTATATCGCTGGCTATTGCCAAATTTGATTCATTGAGACGTGCCTCGCGTTTCGACAAAGATGTTAATCATGATGTGGCAGTTAGGGCTGCATCTGAGTCAATTGTGTTACTCAAAAATAATGATGTCTTGCCGCTGCAACCTGGAACAAAAATAAGTATTATTGGCGAATTTGCCGATAAGCCACGTTATCAGGGGGCCGGTAGTTCTCTGATTAATCCTATACGTATGACCACGGCACTTGATAGTTTGCGGGATGGCGATCTGGACCTGATTGGGTATGAGCGAGGTTATAATCGTAGCGGTCGTCGTAGCTCTTATCTAATTAAACGAGCTGCTAATCTAGCCGAGAAATCTGATATCGCTATTGTGTTTGCTGGACTGGGCGAAGTTAGTGAGGCCGAGGGATTGGATCGTGAGCATATGCGCTTACCCGACGCTCAGCTTAGGCTAATTGATAAGTTGGCAAAAATAAAACATGTCAAAATAGTTGTTGTTTTAGCTTGCGGTAGTCCGGTGGAGCTACCATTTGCACCTAAAGTCGAAGCCATAATACACGGATTTTTGGGTGGTCAGGGTGGAGGTCGAGCTATGGCTGATGTGTTATGCGGTGTCACTAATCCTAGTGGTAAATTAGCACAGACGTATCCGCTGACATACGCAGATTCACCTACTCGGTTTTATTTTCCCGGCAAAGAAGTGTCGGCCGAGCATCGCGAAGCCTTGAATGTAGGGTATAGGTATTATGATTCGTATGACGTAGCTGTTAGGTATGAATTCGGATTCGGCCTGTCGTATACGACATTTGAATATAGCGATATTATCGTCAAGCGCCAGTCTGTGTCGTTAACAGTCAGAAATACTGGCCAGGTAGCGGGTGCAGATACAGTGCAGGTCTATGCGGTGCCACCTGCGAGTAGTCGGCTGGAGCAGCCCAAACATAGTTTGATTGGTTTTGCGAAGATACATTTAAAATCAGGCCAAGAAAAAAAGCTTGATATAAAATATAGCGATTATAGTTTTATGCATTACGATGTAGCTTTGAATAAATGGGTCGCTGAAAAAGGTGTCTGGACAGTGCAAATCGGCGCATCATCACGTGATATACGACTAACAGGAACTGTTAATGTATCTGGTGAATCTATGATACATAGTACACATATTCATAGAGCTCATCGGCGTATTGGCGATGACGTTTTTGCGAAAATACTAGGTCGTGAGATACCCGGTAGTAAGTGGGATCGCTCCGCTAAGCTAAGCTATGGAAGCACGATTAGGCAATTTCAGTATAGTAGGCTACTTGGTCGGACAATTTATGGTATTTTGGTGTCGGTTCGTCGTTTGCTCATATTAGTTGGTAGACCGATAGCGGGCAATAACATAATGTTTGTCCTGGACCTGCCCCTCAATCGTCTATCGGCATTGAGCGGGGGCAAAATGACACGTCGTCGGATTGAGCACTGGCTCAAATGGATTAATCGCATATAATAATTTGATTTAATATATTTATATTGTATAATACCTACAACACGCAAAGTGCGTACCTTGTGAAAGTAGGTGATAGATGTGTCGGAGAACGATGACTTCAAGTTGGGCTATGATTTGTATCTAGCACAATCTGAGATGATTCGTGCCGGTGAGGCCAAACGTGAGCCGTGGAACGCGTATTTGCTAGCTCGGGCTAATGTTAAACAGCTAGAGCACGCAGTCAAGATAAATGAGCTTTTCGTGACTGGTGCGCGTGAAGACTACGAACTTCGCATGGCGAGGATGGATAGTAGGATTTCTGAAATCTTTAACTCAATTGAGGATCCGGTGACTGGTATCGCACGGGTCGACATGTCGATTGAGGCACACCGCGAAGTTTTGCGGGAGATGGATGAAATCCGTGATGATCTGACCGAAGCAGAAGCCGAGTATAAGCGAGTTTTGGACTCTTTGGCCAGAGCGACTACGAGCCTTTGTGCTGCGCATGGCGAGTATTCACGTGCTCGCGGCTTATACGAAGCTGCGTCGGTAAACCTGTATAATCTACTTCAAAAATTACCTGCCGCGTAGCAGTAAAGCCGAGTGTAACAGCTCGGCTTTTTAAATTAACTTAGTGTGCATTTAGGGCTAACTCTGTCCGTAAATGATTGGTGTTGCCGCCGCTAATTACTACCAAGTGAGTTTGGTTTTGTATGCGGCGCTCTGATAAATATTTAAATAATCCCGATACAGCAACTATACTGGATAATTCGGGGAGATTGTCCCAGACATTTTGTTCATTTGAGATGTCGACACCTAGCTCTGGCAAGACAGCATCAATATACCACCTATAAGCCATGCCAGTATCGGTGAGTGTGCTAGTGAATACATCATCAATCATGCCCTGTCTCATGCGCTTGTGGCACTCGCGGCCGATGGCGTTGACGGCGATACCTTCGGCCAGGTAGTTGGGGTGGGGTATGTAAATAGGTTTTTCGCTGTGCATACTTAGTCTGCCGCTTTCGGAACCCTGCATGTTGTGGCCGACAACATTATATAGATGGCCGAGCTCGTGGCTGACGTCGGATATGCCACTTATGAGCCCGCCGCCACCAATGGGAATATGTATGCTATTTGGTGTTTTGTAGCCTAACTCGTGTATTTGCAGCAGGGATTCGGTGGCAATTGTGGCTGTACCTCGGACTACGGCGGGGTCATCGTATGGAGACAGGTATTTAGGATAATTTTCGTAATCGATAGGTGGGTTGCCGTCGCTGTCGTACCCAGCTATTAGTAATGCTTTTTGATATGCTGCGGCAAAATCTTCGGATGATGTATCTAGCATAAAAGAGCCGTCTTTGGCACCGAAACGTCTAGTGGCTTCGACTTTGCCATCTGGTATGGATTTGTCCATCACGACAATTGCGGGTATATCTAATTTATGACTTGCATAGGCTACGGCTTGGGCGTGATTACCACCGCTATTGGCTACGACACCCCGGTCTTTTAGATGGTCATTATAGGTAGACATTTCAAATGCAGCGCCGCGGATTTTGAAGCTTTTGATATCTTGGTCTGATTCCATTTTGAGTAGTATTTCGTTATGACCTACGACGTAATTTGATAGCCGTATCAGTCGCGATTGGCGTGTGATATCACTGATTGATTCCAGGTCCGCGACTCTTTTTTGCCAAGATTTTTTTTGTTCACTATCCAAGAAATTATGTTTCATTATTTCTCCTAGCTTAGATGTGAAGTAATAGTACTCCCGGCGCATTTTATATTCAACTATACTATTTACAACATTACGCATAAGCTTGACCATATTGCAAAAAATTAATTTTTATGCTATAATTAAAGAGTATCTATCCAACGAGATTGATTGTACCGAGGAGTTATCATGTATGACCATGGCAGTGCCAGCAAAACCGCTGTGGCGGTTGCAGATCGTCCCGAAGTCGAGGTGCGTCATCAGCGCATGTACGACTGGGCGATGAATCACATCAAGAGTGTGAATGGCAACCAGAGGCTGGAAAACTTCAAGCTCAAGTGGGAGGACCGAAATTTCGAGCGTTGCTACGCGATCATCGTCGAGTACGTCAAGGAAAATGACGATTACGAGATCGGTGCCGAGAACGCCAAGTGGATCAGCTCGATTCGCGACGGTAGCCTCCGCCCATAGCGGATACTCCACTCCGCGTAAACCCGGTGTATGTACGTAAGTGCAGAAGCCGGGTTTTCCAATGTTGTATAATAGGGGACATGGAAGAGTTTGACCGCCCCTTAGAGGCTACGATACAGGAGTATGAAGACGATCATTATACGGTTTTTATGGAAGCCTGGGATTTGTTTGAGTCGGAGCGCGAAGATTTGTTCATAGCTTTTGAGGATCTAGACAAGGGTATTGCGGACAAAACATTTGCCGAAGCCGTAGAGTCTGTCAATGAAAAGTGTGACAATCTGGAAAATGCGTTAGATGATTTGTTATATAGACTATATGAAATATGTCCAGAAAACGAAGCCAAAAGAATCTGTGCCTACATACTGGACGAAGACCAAAAATTGAGATTTGGGGCTATGAAATCCGTCAAGGAGGATGCTGGGTTTGTATTGACCAAGCAGGAAGAATTAGAAGACATAGCCAGGATGTATGCCATTGAGCATGGAGACGAGGATTCGGCAACTAATTATATATTCGAAAAGTTGGTCAACGCAATAGATGATCAGATTGATGATTTTTTGGATCTGTTTTCACCCGAGACATATAAGGGCAAGTCCTAATAAGCTAGTCTATAAATAGAGCTTTTTTGCCGTTTGTCGAGGCGATTTTGACTAAATTATCTATGTCGTAATAGTGCTCGGCTTCGAGTAGAAATCGTAGCTCAGTCCACATATCGCCGTCGGTAAAGGGTTTGTAAATATCGCGGATACCATCGGTACCGAGTGCAACAGTGACGCCAGCTGCAATCATTTCGCGTACGGGTGTGATGGCATTGTGGATTGGCCCTAGTATGTCTTTGGGTTTGCCGGCGACCCAGCTATTGTCTATCCAGGCCGTTGGGCAGGACACGACAGTTATCCCGGTGTCTTTTAGTTTGCGATATAAATCATGACGATATCCGCTATCTTGTGCCCCCACGGATATGCAGTGAATAGCAACAACCTTGCCTTCGTAGCCGTGCTCGATTGTTTTTTGGATTAGTAATTCTGTGTCGCGTTGATCGGGCATATTGAGCTGGTCGACATGTATATGCAGGGGTTTGTAGCCTAGGCTTTTGCCGGTCTCAAACAGGACGTCTAGATGTTCAGCTTCATGGCCTGCGTCTTTTTCGGGTAGTCCGCCGATGAAATCACAAAATTCAGCGCCGGTTTCAAACCATTTGCGAGCGTCGGGATTTAGCACACCTTTGACTACTTGATTTATGAATCTTACTTCAATCTTACCCGCATAATCTTGCTTGATACGTTTTGCGGCTTCGATAGCTTTCATGCCGACGACCGGATCACTATCTATGAAGGAGCCTATGGCTTGAACTCCCTGGGCTATCTGACTATCAAGCACGGCCGCCATGTTGTCGTAATAATCGTCGACGGTCGCCTGCGATTTATATTTGTCTGGGAAATCCCATTTTTCCACGAGCGAGCGGTTGGTGAGTTCAAAGTTTTGTTCGTTGAGTATAAATGCTCGGTCGATGTGGGCATGGGCGTTTACCCAGCCGCCATTTTCGGTGATACCATTAAGTATCAATTGTTTTGGATCGAAATTACTGATTGGCATAAGCCTCCTTTTTAAGTGTATTAATCATGCAATGTATACCACCGCCAGCTTTTTTGAATTCGCCGACATCTACTTCATGGACTTTTTTGCCGAGTTTTTTGAGCTTTGTATTAAATGTAGGTATACCAGCTTGGACGACGACATGATTGCCAGTTACGAAACTATTTGCCGCGTAGTGATCGGCTTCAAATTTAGTGAATGCATATAAATTTGGAATTATGCGTTTTAGTAGATTTTTGGAATTGTTACTAAAAGCCGGAGGATAATAAAATGCCGTTTCGGAATCTAGCGGAAAAAACGCCATGTCGAGGTGATAAAAGGCAGGATTTATCAGGCGCAAGGGCATAACATCAATATTTAATGTGGTGGCTATTTCTTCGCAACTGGCGACGCCGGCACGAAAGCCAGTGCCGATTATCAGCATGTCGTCGATAAATAACGCATCACCACCTTCAAATGAAAATACGTTGCTGAGCTCGACGGTTTTGTATTTGTGCCTATGGAACCAGTCGCGGTAGTATAGTCGTTCTTTTTGACGTTCTTTGTATCTGAAATTTGCTAGTAGCATCTTGTTCTTGTGCATGACACCCTGATCGGTTGCGAAGACCATGTCTGGTACGCCAAGCTTTTGTTCTATTATTTCGACCTGAATGCCGAGAGATTTTAGACATTTGACTAGCGCGCGCCATTGGCTCATAGCCTTTTGCTTGTCGACTGAGTGCGGCTTCATGTATGGGTTGATAATGTAGTCTACCGAGAAGTGCAACGGTCGACACATTAGGATTTTTGTTACTTTTGGGGCCACCAATCCCGTCATGTCTAAACTCCTGATTTTGTTATCTTTTCGACGACCTGCTTGGCTACGGGAGCGCTGGTGATGAGCGGAGTGTCAGTCGATACGGCTTTTTCACGGATAATTTGTCCATCGGTCTTTTCTTTGGCTAGGGTTTCTTCGCGGTCGGTTTCCGTCGGTATGCATATGATCATATCGAAGCGGCGTGATTCTAGCATGTCGGCCAAGTTTGGTTTTAGCTCGGGTGATGATATTTTGTTGACTAGGATTGCCTCGATGTTATTGTTTTTGAGGAATTTGTGCGTTTTGTATGTAGCGTACAGTTGGTAGCCGGCGTCAGTGAGTTTTTTGATATCAGGCAAGAGTTTTAGTTTCATACTGCGCCCACCTATGGCTAGTAGGGCCGTGCGCTGGCGGCGCTGTGCCATTTTCATCTGTAATGTATAGTGTTCGATGAACCCAGCCGAGGCGTTTTGGTTGAAGAAATCTCCGCCCATGAAAGTAGCGAGTTTTTCGTCGTATAGTGTATTTGGTGTGTCTACGGCTACGGCTTCGACGTGACCTTTGTATAATTTGAGCGTTACTTTGCCGGTAATTTTTTCGTTTACTTTATCTATATACGCGTTTAGGTCGTCCATGAGAGGCTCAAACCACAGAGCGCCGTAGCATAGGTAGGCCCATTTTTCGTCTACAATGGTCTTGAATTCATTTTCGAGCCGGGTGCTAGTGAACCTTTCGAGCGCCTTGTGTGCCGTGACGATTGTTTCGGCACCGGGAGCTTCATATATTCCGCGAACTTTGAGGCCGATTACGCGGTCTTCAAGTAGGTGAGTAATGCCTATTGCATGGTCGGCGCCTAGTTTGTTGAGCTTTTCTATTATTTCGACTAGTTGCATCTCGCGTCCGTCGATGGCGGTCGGCAAGCCTCGCTCGAAGTTGAGAGTAATATAGGCAGGTTTATTTAGTGCTTTTTCGGGAGTTTTGCATATTTGCAATATCTTGTCTAGCGGAGGAATCAGACTAGGATTTTCAATCTCGCCACCCTCGCCAGTAACACCCCACATATTGTCGTCATATGAATATGGCTTGTCGGCAGTCTGTTTGACGGGTATACCGTGTTTTTTGCAGTAAGCTAGCTGTTCACTACGCCCCATGCCCCATTCGCGGACGGGTGCGATTATCTTGATGTCAGGATTGAGCGCTAGTGCCGAGCCTTCCATACGAATCTGATCGTTACCCTTGCCGGTAGCGCCATGAGCAATTGCATCGGCTCCTTCTTTTGCAGCTATTTTGACCGCCCATTTGGCAAGTAATGGTCGGCCGAGGGGTGTAGATAAATAATAACGGCCTTGATACATGCCGTTTGCTTTGATTCCTTTTGCGATATATTCACGGGCAAATTCTTCTGGCGACGCATTGCCCGTCCACATAGGGAACAC
>CAZJFK010000005.1:16926-32697 GCA_964545515.1 uncultured Candidatus Saccharibacteria bacterium
GCTTTTTTGCGAATTTTTTCTAAATCGTCTGTTTGTTGTCCTATATCTATAGTGAGGGTGATGACTTCGGCTTTGTATTCGTCTTGGATCCATTTGACCATAGTCGATGTGTCTAGACCGCCAGAATATAGTAGAACGACCTTTTTGACCTCGCCACGTTTACCTTCGTGGCTGGCAACCTTTAAGTATTTATTGTTGCCGTTCATTGCCATAATCCGCCTCCTATCGATATTTTTAAGTAAAATGCACGTTAACCATATGCGATTATAGTCTCATTTTTGCTAAATTCAACGATTTTTGTTAAATTCGTTAGTTTTCCACATATTTTTAAGATTACTACATATAGTGTCGTTTATTTTGGACGACATTATATTTGGCGTAGCAAAGCTTATGCTTTATAATTCGGGGTGTAAGGTAAAATAAATTTTATAAAAGGAGGGCTATGGGAGCACAGACAGGTGTATTAACTAATTGTCTAGAATGGCTAGACGAGCGATTCAGCGTCACTAAACGCAAGTCGACATTTGGGCGCGAAATACGAGGTGGCGTAGTTACATTTCTGACTATGTCGTACATCGTTGTACTCAACCCACTAATTCTTGGGTTTGTAAAAGACACCAACGGTCATTACTTGGGTGGTGGTAGTGAGCCTAATCTAGCGGCTATCGCAGCAGCGACGGCGCTAGTGGCTGGACTCATGAGTATCTGCATGGGTTGGTTTGCCAAATATCCACTAGCACTAGCAACAGGGCTGGGCCTTAACGCATTTGTGGCATTTAGTATTGCCGCACAATCGACATGGGAAGCAGCCATGGGTCTAGTAGTACTAGAAGGATTTATTATCCTTATTCTAGTACTTAGCGGCCTACGACAGGCCGTTTTCAAGGCTGTACCGAGGCAGCTAAAAACTGCCATTAGTGTAGGTATTGGTTTGTTTATTATGCTTATTGCGTTTGTTGACTCGGGGCTTGTGCACCGTATACCAGACGCTGCCAATACTACTGTGCCAGTACAATTGGGCTCAACGGGATCACTGGATGGTTGGCCAATTTTAGTTTTTGTATTTGGTTTGTTTTTGGCCATTACTTTGTGGGTTAGAAAAGTCAAAGGTGCGATACTCATCAGTATCGTTTCGGCATCAGTTTTGGCAATTGTCTTAGAGACAGTTTTGCATATAGGTGCCGGTGGGGCAGCCAATCCACTGGGGTGGAGTTTGAATGTTCCAGCAATTCCCCACACGTTCTTTGATATACCTGATTTTGCTACGATAGGGCATTTTGATTTGCTTGGAGCATTTACAAGTTTGGGTCTTATTAGCGCAACTTTGCTTGTTATATCACTACTTGTGTCGGACTTTTTCGATACAGTTGGTACGATGACGGCTATTGGTGCCGAAGCTGATTTACTGGATAAAGATGGCGTACCTCCGCACAGCGAAGAAATCTTGGTTGTCGACTCTGTTGCAGCTATCGCCGGTGGTATGGCAGGTGTTAGCAGTAATACTAGCTATATTGAATCGGCTACGGGTGTAGGAGAGGGGGCCAGGACTGGTCTAGCAAGTATCGTAACTGGTTTACTATTCTTGGTAGCCATCTTTGCAGCTCCACTGGTGGCGGTTATTCCAAGTGAAGCAGCCGTTCCGGCGCTTGTCATGGTTGGATTTTTGATGATGCGACAACTTGTAGATATTAAATGGCTCAAAGACGATATTGCTATTCCGGCAGCACTTACAATTGTCTTAATGCCATTTACGTATTCAATTAGTGCAGGTATTGGAGCAGGATTTATCGCTTACGTATTTATCAAGGCAGTAAAGGGTAAAGCCAAGGCAGTGCACCCACTACTATGGGGTGTTAGTGTGCTATTTGTGATTTATTTCGCAATGGCTCCAATTCAAGCTTTGCTATAAATGCGACTCAATATATAAAGCCCGTCGATCTCGGCGGGTTTTATATTATGCTGATAGAAATCCGCCGTCTACGTTTAGGATAGCGCCAGTTACATAGCTCGACATGTCTCCGGCAAGAAAAACCATGACTTTGGCTATTTCTTCGGGTTTGCCAAAACGTTTCATAGGTAGCCTCACTTTGTAATCATAGCCAGTTTTTAGGATTGATAGATCGAGATGGAGTATAGCGCTGATACCAAGTTTTTTGGTGGTAGGCGTGATAACCCCGCCTGGCATGACGGCATTGACACGGAATCCCCTGGGGCCGTAGTCATGGGCCAGGCTGCGTGTTAGTGCAGATACGCCCGCCTTACTGACGCTGTAGTGCGCCATGTCTTTTTTGAATGGCATCGCAGCTTCGATAGAAGATACATTGACGATAACACCATTTTTGTGTTTGCGTATGATGAATTCTTGGCACATCCAAAACACGGAATTTAGATTTATATCCATGACTTTGGCTAGGTCTTGTTCGGTCAATTTGTCGAATTTGATGAAAGGATAGATTCCGACATTGTTGATGATGACATCGGGCGTGGCGGGTAGGCGTTTCCAGAATCTGACTATTTCATCTTTAGTCGACAAGTCTACGGTATATAATTCGACATTACCGGGGCATTTTGCCTGAGTGGTCTGTAGCCCATTTTTGTCACGATCAACTAAAATTAGTCCTGCGCCTAGTTGCGAAAATAAAATTGCCGCAGCCTGACCTATCCCAGATCCAGCACCGGTAATGAGTACGGTTTTTGTGTGCAACTGGTTTAGGTCCTTATTCATGCTCATGCTTTTAGTATAAATTATTATTATTTTTTTGTATAAAAATACTCTAAAATATGAAATCTGTATCTGTATTTTGATATAATAAAAAAAGTGGAAGAAGTATTTATTATGTTACTTGTAGGTGGGGTGCTAGCAGTCAGTATTATAGTTGCTTTTGTGGCGTCTCGTTATAAAGTGCCCGTTTTGGTGGCATTTTTGCTCTTCGGTATGCTATTAGGAGTAGACGGCCCGGGCCATATTAGTTTTACAAATGTTGAAGTCGCTAAGCTCGTAGGAACGATTGGTCTAATCGCTATTTTGTTTGAAGGTGGTTTGACTACTTCGAGGCGACGTCTGCGCGAGGCGATCATACCGGCTACGTTACTAAGTACCATAGGCGTGCTGGTAACTTTTGCTCTAACTGGCGTAGCGGTGCACTATTTGTTTGATTTCCCGTGGGCGCTGTCGATGTTGATGGGCGCGGTGGTATCGTCGACAGATGCTGCGGCTGTATTTGCGACACTTAGATTTGCACCAGTCAGGAGGCGTCTTGCTCGTATCTTGGAGGCGGAATCTGGTTTGAATGACCCGATGGCTATCGCTCTAACTATTGGTTTTATTACGTGGATCGAAGACCCTGGTTTTGGTTTTGGTGATTTCACTCTACTAATGGTAGAAAAGTTAGTCATTGGTGCACTAGTTGGTATTATATTCGGCTGGGCGGCCGAAAAAGTATTTGGTAGGATACCAAAAAGTGTCGGTGCTTTTGCTCCCGTAGCATCTGTTGCCGCCGCTCTGATATCGTTTAGTATGGCCGAACTTCTCGGCGGTAGCGGATATCTGGCTATCTATATGGTAGCGGTGGCTATTGGTAGTACGCCATCACGCTATCGCGCTCATATGGTTTCATTTCACGAGGGTGTAGCTTTTGTGGCGCAGGTAGCGATGTTTATATTGATGGGTATGTTTGTAATTCCTCATAACATGTGGAAAATCTTTGTGCCTAGTATTGCGCTCGCAATATTCTTGGTTGTAATAGCGCGACCTATTGCCGTGCTATTTTCTACCTTATATGGCTGTGATGTTGGCAAGAGAGATCGCTTATTCCTAGGCTGGGCTGGTCTACGTGGTGCGGTACCAATTGTGCTTGGTATGTATGTGCTTTCCGCCGAAATTGAGCATGGTCAGATGCTTTTCAATGCAGTATTTTTCGTGGTATTACTTTCGGCAGCTTTGCAGGGGACAACTCTCGATTGGGTGGCGCGTAAATTAGGCGTGGTCGATAGATTTCCAGCCGAAAAAGCCAAGGAATTTGCCGACGTTGTCGAGAAGATATTTTTTCGGGTGGCGCCAAGCCATTCTATCGCCAGAGCCAAAATATCCGAGCTCGGTCTGCCGGCTGGTGCAGCAATTGTAGAGGTTCGGCGTCGCGGTAAGCCACTGCGTGAAGTTGATAGAGACACCGTGGTTCGTGTGCGTGACCTACTGACGATTGAAGCTCCGTATTCAATCCACCCTGAAGTCGAAGACGTATTTACTCGTTGGCGACAGCGAATATGATATAATCATAAGCGTTATAATTACTCAAAAGGGGGCATATGGCTTGGCGTAGGAATAAAAAAGCGGACAGAAATACGATTGACACAGTTTTTGTATTACTGGGACTAGTAGCGATTTTAGTTTTGATTATGATAGGCTCGATAGCTCTCGTGGCTTCAAATTTTGCACGTGGTAATGTCACGCATGAACTGTCGTCACAAAAAATATTCTTCCCGAGCAAGACTGATGCTGGATATTTGTCTCTGCCTAGTGCGGATCAAGAGGCTATGGCACAGTATGCTGGTCAGCAGTTAGTAGACGGTGACCAAGCCGAAGTGTACGCAAATCATTATATAGCGGTTCATTTGTCGAAAATAGCCGACGGCAAAACTTATTCCGAAGTTAGCGCGGCGGCTAACGCCAACCCTGGTGATGTTAAATTGCAAAATCAGGCGGCTAAATTGTTCCAGGGTGAGACTTTGCGAGGCATGCTGCTAGGCTCCGGCTATGCGTATTGGACTATGGGCACGATAGCTTTTTATGCGGCAGTGGCCTCATATTTGGGCGCATTTGTGATGTTTATTCTTGTTGTGCTAGGCTCGCGACGGATTGTTTCGTCTAGATAATTGACGTTTTTTGTAGACGCGTCGTCTATTCACTCGCTTGTACTTCTGGGTGATAAACATCGCTATGCCAGTCGGTAATAGCGGAAGCCAAAAACTGACAAATCTAAATACTAGCATGGTTGCTGTGGCTGAACCAACGCTATCGCCTAACGATACGGCTCCGATTGTTAGTGCTACTTCGGCTGCACCCAGTCCACCTGGTGTGGGTACGACGCAGCTCACTACCCACACGATTACGTATAAAGTCGTAGCTTCTAGTATGGTCATGGGCGATCCGGTCGCGTGAGAAGATGCCCATAGAACTCCCGCGAAAATAAATAACAGACCAATAGAATATAGAGCGACTAGCGTGATGCGGGTGATACTGCGAATACTGGTAAATTCACGAGCTAGATTATTAATTAATGGACGGACGTGGCGCCAGTATACTAGTGCAGTGATTATTGCACTTAGGGCTATCAAGATAGTTACGGGCACGGCCCAACCTTGAATATTGTGATGCACTTGTTCGGAGATGGCCGTTAGTGCTGCGGGGGCCATGAGTGCGATGGCGGCGATGGCCACAACTGTCGATATAATAGACGGGACTACTGATATAAATACGGCACGACCTGGATCGGTGAGACGAGTATAGTACTTGGTAGTTAGGGCGATAATTGCGACATTAAAGGGCAAGAAGTGATTAAGGAAAAGTCCTTTCATATTGATAATAAATAGATTAGAAAAACGCCCAATTTTATTGCCAGCCGCGTATTGTATGTATGTGGTTACAAAAAACGTCGCCGCCATTAGCAGTGTTGCAATACCAAACCAGCCCCAATCTAGGGTGTGAAGTAGTGGTATGATACCGTCAAATTCGCTAAATCTTGGCAAAAAGAAATACAGAGCTACTGCCGAGAGAACCAAAATAAGAGACCATACTTTAATAGTGGAGCGTCGTTGGTGGACAGGCTTCATGCATACAGTATAACCTATAAGCATAAACATTAATATATGGTACGCTTTATGTATGAAGAGTAATTTGCCGCGAGGCATCACACTAATTGGTATGCCGACCTGTGGTAAATCAACAATTGGCAAGATTTTGGCGGCAAAGTTGGGTTATGAATTTTTGGATGTTGATCGGCAGATGGAATCAGTGGAAGGTATGGATTTACCGACTATTATTAGAACCAAGGGTGATGACTATGTACTGGATCTGGAGTATAGCGTTGTTAGAGACCGCAATCTAGATGGGGTTTTGGTATCGACACCTGGCAGTGTGATATACGGTAAATCACGTCCTGTATTACGAGCGAAGACTGATGTCGTATATATCAAAGTCCCACTCGATGAGGTAGTTAGGCGCCTGGGCTCAGATGATAAGCGTCAGGGCGAAATCATAGGTATACGCGAAAAGGGTATCGATGGTCTATATCGTGAGCGAACTCCTATGTATGAGGACTGGGCTCACCATGTCTTGGAGTACTCTGGTAAATCGCCACGTCAGATGGCGGAGGAGATCATAGTCTTATTGAAAAACCAGACAACCTAACGTAAAGTTAGGTATATGAATACAGAGAGACCGAAGCCATATATTGGCGTGAGTGGAGTGACTAGATATAAAAATGTTCAACCTAGTGGACTAGTAGTAAACGAACCTAGGCAACTATTTGTTGAGGCGTATGCCGATAGGGCTGGTATCAAGGATACCGATAGGCGTTTGGCGCTAGGTGTCAAGGCTATGCATGTGACCCAATTTCAGGATAGGGTGAGCAAAAAGGGTCGTGATTGGCAACCCGTCGGGGCCGAGGAATTTGGTGAGGCACTAGCGCCCAAAGAAAAGTATCCCAACACCATGGGTGTCGCGCAGATGTATCTCGACGTCAATCATGTGATGAATTCAGAATATCGCAAGGTATTCATGCGCCGTGTGATGGCTAGGGGTAGCTTGTGGCTGACGGATGTCCAGTTCGATGTATTACCGTGGCATACAAATAACGACATGCCTGATTTTATCGAGAAATTCAAAAATGATTATCCAGAAACGGGTATTATTTTGCAGGCACCACTGAGGTTTATTGATGAACTGGGCGTCGATGAGGCATTTGATAAATTAGGTGACTACGAGGGTCTGGCTGACTATATATTATTTGATGGCTCGCTTGGCAAGGGCTTGCCCATCGATGTCGATGTCATGGATGATTTGCTATATCGAGCTTATTCGTCAGCAAAACTTGATAGTATGAATTTTGCTGTGGCTGGTGGGCTAGATGCTGACGAAGTTCGTAGCAAACTGCCATATTTGCTACTCGAATACCCGGATATATCGTGGGATTCAGAGGGTAAGTTACATCCGCTCAACAATGTAGGTACGCGACCCTTGCAGCTTGATACTACACGAGAATATATCGATGCGTCGGTGGAAGTTATCAAAAATAGTCCATATAACTAGGAGGTTTCATGTCGGAAATAACTACCAAGCAACTTGAAATAGCAATCAGTAGGTCTTGGGACAGTGTCACGACTTCGATACCGCAGGGTTGGAGCGAGGCTAACGCTATGCGGGGGCAATGCGTACCGAGCGCACTAGTAGTACAGGATTATCTGGGTGGAGATATTGAGCGAGTTGGGGTAATCGGGAACGAAGAAGTTGAGGGTGAGACGCATTATCGCAGTAGGCTTGATAGTGGTTTGCCTGTCGATTTCACGGTGATGCAGTATCTGCCATTTGCACCTGTGAGATTCATCGACAGGCCAGTTGATTTAGATAGCGAAGGTTATTCGTCGATGCGCGAGCGTTTGCTTGACAACGATTTGACGCGTTCGCGTTACGAGGTGCTGAAATCACGTGTCGCACTTGGCCTGGGACGACGTGTATCGGGTATGTATGATATGAGCTATCAGCCAGAGGATGAAGCTGCGGTTATTCATTTGCAGAGTCTCAGGCGGACACTTGGTGTTCACGCTGAGCGGTTGCTGGTTTATGTAGCTTCTGACAACCCAGATGCTGATAGCGACACTGTATTGGCTTTGTCTTCATCTGCTATGTGCGAAGGTGCGGCCTATATGCAGCCAGCCTATCCGTGGGACATCGTCGATAGTTCTATAAATATGTATAGGGCTTACAAACAATAATCAGTGTATAATAGTGCTTATGCAAGATATGATACGTATTTTGGCCGACGGTACGCTGCTTCCAATAGTGGCAATCGGCATTTATGCTTTATTATTCAAGACTCCAAATTCATCTAAATATGAATCGTATTCACGTATATTAATGGCGGGTTTGACCGCTCTTTTGGTAGCGAAATTGATGGCGGCTATTTATCAGCCCGAGGCCGCTAGGCCGTTTATTGAGCTTGGTGTCAATCCGGGCGCTGCATACCTAGATAATCCTGGATTTCCGTCGGACCATGCCTTATTTGCTGCCGCTATACTGCTAGCTGTATGGTTCGAGACGCGTTCTAAGATATGGACGAGGGTTTTGGCCGTATTAGTACTGCTAGTGTGCGTTGGCCGAGTATTGGCATTAGTTCATACGCCAGTTGATATATTGGGCGGTTTAGTGGCGGCATCTATTGGCGCATTATGGTATCTGACGCCTCTATCGTTTGGCCGTAAATCTAGATGATATAATATATCTAGATGACACGGAGGAAATATGAAAAAATCTAGGACTAGCGGATATGTTGATATGCCGGCATATTATGTAGTGCGTATTGGACTACTAGGGGTAATAGTTGGTGTTTTTGGATTTGGAGTTAGCCTGTTTTTGGACAAGATGTTGGGTACATCATCAATTTGCAGCGATACTACAATCAGCCACTGTATACTCGGGAGTAATCTACTAAATTATGTTGGTATACTGGCGGCTATCGCAGGATTAGTCGGGCTGGTTAAATTAGATGCATATAGGCCACTGATTATTGTAATCGCAGCTTGTGCGGCATTATGGGGTTTGGGCTCAATGACTCAGGGAATGGATTGGAACGCCGCACTTTCATGGTGGGCACTACTCTACGCTGGTAGCTATGTTTTGTTTGGGTGGCTAGTTAGGCCGCGGTCACTACCGGTGACATTGATATTAGTTATTCTATCAATTATTGCGGTGCGTATAGGATTTGGGCTTTGATATGGATTACGTAGTATTAATCGTAGCCATAGTTATATCAATAGTCGTTGGTTATTTGATTAGTGGGCGCAATAAGTCTAGCCCTACGTCTGATGTGGGTCTGCTCAAAGCTGATCTTACTGAGCTTAATCGTACTATATCACTACTCAAAGATTCCGTTGGTGATAAGCTAGACAAAAACAATCAATCTATTCAGCAATCAGTGCAAAAGCAGCTTAGCGAGAGTGCTAGATTAGTGGCCGATGTCACAACTAGGTTGACCAAGCTAGATGAAACCAACAAGCGAGTTGTCGATGTAGCGACTGAGCTCAAGACTCTGCAAAATGTACTACAAAACCCCAAACAACGAGGTGTAATAGGTGAATATTACTTGGAGCAAATTCTCAAAAACACGTTGCCGCCAGGTGCTTTTACATTGCAATATAAATTGGGCGAAGGGCTGATTGTCGATGCCGTGGTGCACTATGAGGATAAATTATTGCCACTCGATAGTAAGTTTTCACTCGAGAATTATAACCGTATGATTGAAGCTAATGGAGCTGACAAAGAATCGCTCGAAAAAGCATTCAAAAACGATATCAAAGGTAGAATTGACGAAACATCTAAATACATCAAACCAGGCAAAGGTACGCTCGATCAAGCACTGATGTTTATACCATCTGAGACGATTTACTATGATATTTTGACCGAAAAAGTTGGGGTAAATGGCCGTAACCTTTTGCAGTATGCTGCCGAAAAAAAGGTTACAATTGTAGCCCCAACTACACTTTCGGTGATGTTGCAGACAGTTGCACATGGTTTGCGTTCGATAGAAATCCACAAGGATACTGAAAAGATTCGCAAGAACATTGAGCAGCTACAAAAACACTTAGTCGCACATAATGGATATATGCAAAAACTCGGTAGCAGCCTGGGTACGACGGTAGGGCATTTTAATACTACATATAAAGAACTCGGCAAGATTGATCGCGACATAGTAAAGATAGCTGACGTTGAATCTTCTATCGACCCGCAGCTGCTCGATAGGCCTATGATAGACTGAAATAATAGGATTAAGCATAGACACTTGTAAATTATTATAAATTATGTTATTGTGTAAGCATGAAAGAAATTGATTACGATAAGTATTTTCAAGAGGTTATGGATGAGCCTATCGATCGTGACTCTGTAAAAGAGCGTCTAGCTGAGATAGAACGTGATCAGCTCAAAGACTTGTTACTTAATATGGCATCTCGCGCTATAGCCACACAGGAGTAATCCTATCTCTATAATTAAATAAATCCCGCCGGAGCGGGATTTATTTAATGGTCGAAGCCTAACTATTTGACAGTTAGAGCGTCGCGGAGCGCAAAACCTACTACGCCACCGATAACAGGTGCTGCTGCATATGCTGCGGCAGTAAACCAAGTTACGGCAGATAGATCTGATAGGTTGGCTGCTAGTGCGATAGCTGGGTTGAGTACGATATTTGCACCCACGTAGCTTAGTAAAATGCCAGACACAAGCATGGCTACGAATAGACCGAAACCTAGTTGTAGGGCGCGTGCTGCACCGGTAACCTTTTCTTTGACTACGCCAGCGAATGCAAATGCGAATACGGTTGCACCTAGTAGTTCGGCAAAGAATGCGTACCACTGAGTGTGGTCGTTTAGAGCGGTGATAGTGTATACACTAGGTGCAGCTTGTGCAGCTGCTGCGCTAGCTTGCTGAGCGGCGCCACCTAGGAAGCTGTCGACTACAACATATGCTGCACCGGCGCCAACTAGCTGAGCTACGATATAGCCAAGAGCTTTGACGTGGTCAAGTTTTTTGGTTACCCAAGCACCAATTGTGACGATTGGGTTTAGGTGTGCACCAGACAATGTACCGATAAGTAGGATTACGCCTACAAGTGCAAAGCCCATGTATAGTGGCTCACCACGTGATATTAGATAAACCACTGTCATCAAAAATACGCCGATGAACTCTGCGATCAGCGCAGATGCCAGAACGGTCTTTTTGTAAGCTAGGTTTAGACGTAGTTTAGACTGGCTAGATGCTGGTTTGTCAGCAGCGACAGCTTTTACTACTGTTGTTGATGTTGATTGGCTTTTGGACCGGGTGGTCTTGTTGGCAGCCGAGCCGGCTTTTTTAGTAGCCATAAATTCCCTCCTCTTATAGAAATTATGTGACTAGTATATCATATTCTGTTGAATCACAAGCAGATTAAACTTTTAAGAGGTTTTTATAATATTGTAATTTAAAACCCCACTGTTTTAGCCTAGAAAGGCTAGTAACAGCGGGGTGTTTACATCATCTACTGATGGTTACTTCTGTCCGAAAGGATTTTCGGGGGTCAGTACGCCAGAGTTGTAGGCGTCGGCTGAATCTTGCACCTGGACGATGGTGTACATCTTGTCCAGAGCATCCATGCCGCGCCAGGAATTGGAGCCGACACGGGCGACCAGATTACTCGACGGGAACTCGTCGCCGAAGAATCGAACGGTGAACGAGCCAGTACGCCACTGGGTGTACTTGTCGAGCTTGTCCAGGAGCTGGGTCTGCTTGCCGCGGTAGTCACTACGGCAACCGACCACAACCGTGAAGACGTCCTTGAACGAACTCTGCAACGGTGCCAGATCTGGATACTGCTCGACAACTGCCGAGAACATCTGACCAGGATTGGCCTCGCGACCGTCGTACCGACCCTTGATGGCTTCGGTCATGACGGCCTCGAACTTGTCCGCCATGGCCCCGGTGACGTTGGACGTCTCTCGGATCTTGACGATACAGTCGCTCAGGTAGTTCTGGTTGTCCAGATACTGAGAATTCAGTCCGGATTCCAGCTTGTTGCCGTCGTTGGTGACGGAGATGTTCGTGGATATCGCCCACAATCCGACGATCAGGGCGATGACCAGAACTCCGACACCCGCAAAGATGCCTACGCGCTTGCTATTCATATTATCTCCTTCCTAGGAGGTTATTGAAGACCTGACGGACCTTCCGCCATGCCTCTACTGCGATATCCTTGACCAGATAGGCCGCGGATTTGACTAGTTCGCCAAAATTCACGGCTACCATGAAACCAAATAGTCCCAGGGCAGTCATGAAAACAACAGTTCCGAGCACCCATGGCGCCCAGCCGGGTAGCAATGCGCTTTCCTTGAGGTACACGTACCCCTGGCCGGAATCACCTTCGTCGTTGCACATCATGCAAGGCCGCAGGAACGGGTGGTCGCGCAGAATAATCTGCTCGACGATACCGTCCGACGGGGTAAAGGAGAGGTTGCCCTCGCCCTCGCCATTCCAGGTTGCCTTGGGGGCGCCCAGGAGTGACTTCGGTGTGAACGATGTGCCTGCGAGCTGAAGCGACAGGGCGGCGAGCATCTCGCCGTTCCCTTCGGGAATACCTGTCTTTGCTCTGGCCCACTCGACCGATTTGCCGTCGGCGCTCACACCCACCACCAACATGATGGCGTTTTTGGCGAGAGCTTCCTTGCCGTACTGGCGACTTTGCCAGTCAGCGAGCAGCGCGTTTGTGTAGTCGTCGGGGTTGCTGATTTCACTTGCTGGCACTGCCAACATGTGCAAATCACCCTGACGCTCAGTTCCGAGCTGGGAATTCAGTTTACCGAGTGCATCTTGCCACGCGTTGTAGTCGTCCGTACTTGGATCCATCTTGACGAACACGGCTTTGTCGGCCATGTAGCTGTCGTGAATCGGTCCGGATTTCATGTTACGCGTGTGGTCTGGAATCAAACCCTGCTCGCGGTACGTATCAATCTTGTCTGAATACGCTTTGAGCAGGGAGTCTGACGATGCCAACAGGTAGTTGACGTAGTCATTGACCTTGGTCGAGGGTGGGTTGTCCCCGCGATCGATTGCAGCCTTGGCGTCGGCCCATTGCTGGGGTACGCCCTGGAAAACATTTGGCAATCCAGATCCGGACCGCCATTCTCGGGCGTTTGCCGCAAAGACATGTGATGCAATCGTGAATTTCTGACCGAAAGAGTCCTGCAACCAATAACTATGTTCGCTAGTAGCGTAGGGGCACGAATGGTAGTGCGTGACCCAGTGCCACTTAGTGACGGCTTCGGTATAGGTTTCGGTCGTCGTGTATGAGCGACCTTCGCTATCCGTTCTGGTGACGGTTCGCGTTCTGGTTTCGTAGTCGGTGTAGGATTCCCACACTTCGTAGGGGTCGCACTGGTATGTGCGCACACAGACACCGTCGCGCTCACAGGTGTAGTCTTGTGAAGTGGCTGCGATTAGGCTGCCGTTCCAAAACTCCTTGTATCCGCCGACGGCATTTGCCTCGGCCATGCTGTGCACCGCCATGTTGGACATGGGTAGTACCACCAGAAGTACTGTGACGACGGAGATAGCAAGCTCTTTCCATGTGAGCTGCTTGTCGCTGTGATACCAACTGTCCTCTGAGGCGATATGCTTTTGGTACAGGATAGTGCCGTATCGAATGGCGACACCGGCACCCACGACGAGCAAACTCAGTATGAGTATAAGCTCGAACGAGAGACCACTGATGAGCCCCATACGTTTCCTTCCAGGAATAGTTAGATGATGATTTGTTGAAGAACTTCCACGCTCTCTGTCGCTACGCTGCGACTAGACAGATAGAACTTGAATATTTTAGCATATTTTGGTCATTTTTACAAGTAGTATATATGAGACCATTTGATAGGTGGTTTCCAGGGGCACTCCCCGGAAAAACAGCGGTGAAAGTGTTTTTTAAATTAAATTAGGGGCGGCGCAGGTACTATTGCTAGTATTGCACCGCCCCTTTGGGGGTGGGTTAGAAGCTGAGTGGCGCGTGGCTTATGTGGTACTCGTAGAGCGTGCACATGAAGCCTTCGTCCTCACCTCCGTTTGAAGCTTTCTCCATATAGGCCTTGGTTGCCGCCTCGATCCAAGCGTCGTACTCCTTGTACTGCTCGCTATTGTGCGGTAGTACGGCAAGTACGGAGAGGGCCTTGTCGAGAGGCGTGGAGTCGACATCAGGATGCCATTTCTTGTAGGTTAATATGGCCTGTCCCGGATCGTTGATACCCCAGCTCCTGTTTTTGTCGGCGAAACACATGAGTTGCTCACTGGCAACCTGCATCTCACCTACCGTCTTGGAGGCGAAAAGCTCTTCCATGAGTGGACCCAGGTACTCGTCCTGGCTTTCGCCGCCTTTGGCGATGCCGATCTTGGAGCTGTAGGTTCCGCTATTGGCGGAGACCGAGTCACCGTTGCAGGCATTCAGACTAGACATGGCAGCGACCGCCATGACGACGACTGCGAAGTTCTTGATACCCTTGATGTGTGACATTGTTTGCCTTTCGGTTGTCGAATAATGTATCCTTGAAATTATAGAATAAATAATATGAAATGTCAACATACGCATATGGTACGAGATCTTAAAAGGGCATGTGATAGCTAGAAAGATGTATTATTAACGCGCGCGATCATCTCTCTGGCAGCGGACGGCATGCCGTAGACACTGCCTAGATTGTTGTTGAGATCGTCTATAACACCTTGCCTTGTCTTGAATACGGATTTTAGAAGTTTGATACGTTCGTCCATGCGTTGATCCATGGATTTGGTGTCATTTTTGCCTAATTTTATCATGTCAATAATGAAGCCATCCTTGTTGTCGTATAGATTGAGTGTATCGCGAAGAGGTGGCTCGACTGAATCATAGTCATAGAACCCAGATGGCATAGCTACCAGTAGTTTGTTGGCGGTTCTGACGCCCAGAGTTTTGTAAATATGTAGCCAAAAATCCTGGGGATTTGTTGGGTTAGATTGTAGGATGTTGAGTAGGTCGATGTTAGCGAATACCTTTGTGTATATGAATAGTTGCTTTACGTCGTAGTAGGCAGATTTATCTCCCGAAAGTGTTTCTGCGCGACGCTCTTCGACTATGCGCCCCATGTCTCCTCGACTAAAATTACTGACAGTATGGACTAGTTCGTGTATCAATCTGTAGTGTTCGCGTCCATTTGGATCTTGGAGGAAATCTGTGGTGTATGACTTAGTCATTAGAACATAAAATACACCGTCGATTTCTTCGACCCACATGGTCGGATTGGCTCCATTCATGGGGTGTGCTTTGGCAAAGTCTGGGTTGGTCGCTGAATCAATTTTTAGTGGTACGAAGTGCACGTTTTTTAGGCTAGATGTGGATTTGAGTTTTAGCGCTTGGGCGGCATCTTCTAGTAGATTGGAGTTTTTGATAGCGACGTTTAATTTACTCGCTGCTTCTGTGTCTGTGAACTTTGTAAATGCATCGACTGCGGCTTTGTTGGTTTTGTCTGATGCTATATCTTCGGGATTGCCTTGTATGCCTTGTGGCATAGATTTTAGATCGTATTTCGTAAGTTCGTACATCTCTGACCTGTATGTGTCGAAGTTGCTAGGATCCTTGGACGCTAGGTGGGCAACACCTAGCGTAAATAGGTAATTGAGGCTGTCGCGGGCGTAAGCCGCATCGAAATCAAAACCCTCGATTAATTTTTTGTAAGTATCTAGTGTAGCCTGTCGGTCGGCTGGCGAGAATTCATCTACGCCGTTACTGTGGAAATCATCATAAGCCGTCGAGATAGAGGTTAAATTAATAGTGCTAGTGCCTGTATTCTGGGTAATAGGTGTTTTGTTGGTGGTATCTGAGTGAGTATCGGTACTACTATCTATATAAATAAATTTAACGAATAGGCCTATTGCTACAAGCACCAGCACTGTAATTATTATGATAATAATAATTCTTTTTTTCTTTTTGGGCTGCGGGGGTGTCGGTTCTGGTGGTG
>CAZJFK010000006.1:0-31533 GCA_964545515.1 uncultured Candidatus Saccharibacteria bacterium
TCCCCAGTATTTTACATTCTGGCTATCAAATACTATATCACTTTTGGGCGATAAATTCTAGCGTTTGGTGGGCTTTTTGACCTTGGATTGTAACTTTTTGATCCCCTTGCGGTGGGCGGCATGTGGTTCAAATCCTGATTTGATTTCAAAAAGCATATAACCAGCAACGACAGCTATAAGTATAGACGCGGCCACGTGTATCCAACTGGGTACGAGAAGGTAATTAATAATATTGAGGATGCAATTAATAAATATTGATGCAAAGAGTAGTCGCCAACCATGCTCACTACCACGTCTAAGATAACTAACAGCCATAAGTAGTAGCGTAATCGTAACTATATAGATGGCTAGCGATATAAGTGGCCTGAGCCATCCGAGTCCCAGTAGTCCACCCGCATAACTAACAGTCATACTGATATGTATACTATTGATAATCTGAGGTAATACAGATAGCAAACTAAACGTATTTGCTATGCCGCCCACTAAGGCTAGCCACCAGATATTATGGATTAGCCACTCGCGGCCATCACTAGGCAGCGGCGGTGCATTACGATAATACCTACCGATATAATTTACAAGTTTGTCCATAGCTATTTCTTTCGTGATTTTTTGACCGAATCCGGCGCCAAACCCTCACCCGACCACGCAAATAGTATAGATAGAAATACCACCCACAAAAATACCCACAAACCGAAATCGACTGGTAATTTAGCTCCGAATACAGCCGCATTCGTGGTAACCTCTGCGCTACACGACCTGACGAGCAGTAATATTGCCCACAAAAGTGGCACCAACCCAGAACAAATCAGGCTAAACCAACGAAAAAGTGGCGATAGACGCATCCGTAACAAAAAAGGTATAGCGAATATCTCGGTGAATACGATTAGTCCGGCAAATAGCGTGGCCCAGCCTAGATTGATACCATAGCCCGTGAGTGTAACCGGGAAATCCTCGTACGCAAATAACTGCGGCACCACCATAGATACCAAAACTATCACATATATATAAGCTATGTATGGCGAATACGCTCGGCGTGCCCTAGGCGCTTTTTCAGCTACTGGCCATTTAGTCATATATACATTGTACCACCATTCAAATAATCTCTACCGACAACTAAATGTTGTTATTTTTGTAATATTGCTTGTGTTTTATGAATTTAAGATGTATCGTAGTATCAGCGAAGTTGCAAAAACAAACACGATTTAAAAAATGTAACATCGCTCTACGATATCCACCACAACAGGAGACACCCCATTCCATATCGGGGTGTTTCTATTTGTAGAGAAATATGTTATAAATATTATACTGCACCTTACTAGATTACGGAGGTAATTAGAATGAACGTTGACGCAAAAGATTGCTGCAAACAATCATGCGCCAAATACGGATCATCTATCGAATATATCGAGGCACTTTTTCCCGAAACACCAGTTCTCATGATCGGATTTGAGGCACAAAGAAAAGCCCTATCAAATGCCATTGATTTATCGAGAGACATGTGTGATCACTATGCTGATGCTGCTCATAATTATCTAAGGCTGCGCAGCGATAAACACATGAAGAATTGTATAGAATTTGCCGATTCAATGTGGTGGGAGCCCTCATTTTTTGAAACAATCTATAACGAAAGTTCAATTGAAGCCCTCCTAGAATCTAATAATCCATCAAATTGATGGATTATTTAATTTGCTACTATGGAATTATCTTCACGCCATTTAGCAATCAAACCATGGTTACCGTTTAGTAGTACCTCTGGTACTTGCATACCACGAAATTCGGCCGGCTTAGTATATTGTGGAAATTCCAATGTCTTGCCATCACTAAAACTCTCTATCACGGCACTATTCTCGCCGCCAAGTACCCCCGGTATCAGCCGCACGATACTATCTATGATAGTCATAGCTGGCAGCTCACCGCCTGTCAGCACATAATCACCTACTCTCACCTGGTAGTCCACCAAGCTCACTATACGCTCATCATAGCCCTCGTAGCGGCCGCAAATAAATATATAGTTATCGCCACTATCAGCATACAGCTGCGCCGTAGCTTGCACCCAGCGATTACCACGCGCCGTCATCAGTACTACCTTGGCGCTCGGATCTACCTCTTTGGCGTGTTCGACAGCCGCAAAAAGCGGCTCGGGCTTAAGTAGCATACCGTCACCACCCCCATAAGGAGTGTCGTCGACTTGCTTACGCGGACCGATACCAAATTGCCTGAGGTCAATCGTACTCAGCTGCACAATTTCGTCCTTTTGGGCTTTCCACATCATCGAGCTACCAAAAACACCCGTAAACATCTCGGGGAAAAGTGTAATAACTTGAAATTTTCTCATAATATTATTTTACCACGAAAAAACCACCCATAAAGAGTGGTTGTTTCGACATATAAGGCTCTCAAACCTGGTGTTGTTGGTTTGCTCGCATGAGCTTTTATCTCGCAGTTCTGTTTTTTGAACTTGTTATGATTATATATCAAGATCGTCGAGTTCGGCAAGCTCTTCGCGCGATTTCTTAGCATAATCGCTTTCAGAGTCGTCGTTTTCCACATCTTCATCTGTTACTTCTTCCACAGGTTCGCTAGTTGTGGATACTTCTTCGTCATCGTCGTGGCTCGAAATCACCTCATCGCGGCCACCATCGGTGTTTACAATCTTTAAATTATAGCGCGCATCGTTTTTGGTACCGAGTGCACGTAGTAACGTACGCAAACTCTGAGCAGTGATACCACGTTTGCCGATAACACGACCGAGGTCGTCAGGATTGACTGTCAGTGATAGTAGCACGCCTTTTTCGTCAATAATACGCTCGACAGACACATCGTCTGGATGGCCCACCAGTGATTTTACTATATATTCAATAAACTGTTGATCTATTGTTGTTGCCATATCGCCCCCTTTACGGTCAAATCAGTATTTTATAAGTCTAGTATACCACACGAAATACTTATGCTCTAAATGTTGACATTATATATATTTAGTGGTACAATATACAAACCAGTGACTTCTGGTCAAGTACCTATTACCACGAGAAGGGACGCTGACATGGCTTCGAAGAAGAACAGCAGCAAGAAGACCCAGCGCGCCGACCGCAACGCCAAGAAGGCCAAGAACCCGAGCCCCGGTGCTCGAGCCCACCGCCACGGTGGCGGTAGCGGTCAGCCGCAGCCGCGAGTGATCACTTCGCCGGCACGCATCGATGCCATTCGTGGCGCCATGATGCGCGAGATGATCGACTACCTCGGCAAGCTCGACATCGAGATTCCCGAGGACTCCGGTCGCGAGAACCTGGTCAAGTGCCTGTGCGGTCTGTCCGACGACGACTTCATGTTGCCGTCACTGCGCAAGTGGATCAGTAGCGACCTGGGCTACGGCACCCTCGACAACATCGAGATGGCCTTTGCCCACGCCTACCGCAAGGTTGGCGACACGGCTTTCGTCGACGCCAAGATGTTCCCGGGCACTTCGCTCGTGAGCTTTGACTACAATCTCGAGATCCTCGAGATTCGCTCCAAGGCTGCACCGCAGCGCGCTGTCGCCAGCACCGTTCGCCGCCCGGCGTCGTTCGGTTCCGCCGAGGTGGCGCGTCGCGTCCACGCTGCCAGTCAGCAGTAACTCAAACGCCCGCGAGACGTCCTCTCGTAAAAAGACCCCGAGTAAAATCGGGGTCTTTCCAATTGCTAATTGTTTGTTTATTCAGCTGATTCTTCGGCTGGGGCTTCAGTAGTAACTTCTTCAACTGTCTCCTCGACGGGAGCTTCATCAGCTACTTCTTCGACTACCTCTTCCTTGGGCTGGTTCTTGCGAAGTTTTTCGGCATTACGGATAACACCTTGCTTGTCGCCAGCAGGTACTTTGACCCATTTAGGTAATTTGACGCCTTCGGCTACTAAGAGTTTGACCACACGAGGTGATGGCTGAGCGCCATTGCCTAGGTATTTTTCTACTAGATCTTTCTGCAAAGATACTTCTTTGGTGTGTGGGTTGTAGCTACCAACATAAGCAACCACGCGACCACTAGATGGGTGGCGCTGAGCTTCCTGAACAGCTATACGGTATACTGGATAGCCTTTGCGGCCTAGTCGTTGCAAGCGAATTGCGAGCATATTAAATACAATTTCCTTTACTACTTCTTAAACATTTACCTATATCTCAATTAACTATACAGATAAAACGTCAATATGTCAATCTGTTAATAAATTATTTGCCAGAGCGTGATTCGTATTTGGCGATTGCAGCCCGCGCAGCGTCCTGCTGGGCGTGTTGTTTACTACTGCCACCGCCTTTGCCCATCAGCTTGTCGCCCACAAATGCGCCGACGGTGAAAACCTTGTCGTGATCGGGACCTTCCTCGGTCAAGACCCTATATTGCGGCGTATGTCCGTCTATTTTCTGTGATATTTCTTGCAAATGAGATTTAGGGTCGCGCCACGAACCAGATTCGAGGATACTATCGAGCTTTTTCAAGATGTATTTAGAGATAAACCTCTCGGCCTCTTTGTAGCCTTTTTCAAGGTAAATCGCACCCACGACAGCCTCAAATGCATTGGCCAAAATCTGCTGGCGCGATCGATCGCTACCCTTTTTTTCGCCTTTGCTCATGCGAATCAGTGGCTCATAGCCCAACTCGACGCCAGCCTCGCCGATACTCTCGGTACGCACCAAACTCGACCGCCAGCTGGTCAAAATCCCCTCTGGTTCGTCGAAATGTCGATATAGATAATCAGTAGTTACAAGTTCTAGCACGGCATCACCTAGAAATTCTAACCGCTCATTATGCTCCGATACACTTTTACGATGTTCGTTTACATAGCTCCGGTGGGTCAACGCCGTTATCAGGTAATCGAGATGTTCAAATTCAAATCCCAAAACCTTGCGGGCGAAATCCTGATATGGAGCTGTTTGCATTCCAGTCATATTATTTCTCCTTTTAATTAAAATTTAAATCACTATTATGATGAGATATTTGAGTGTAGTACGAGGCACTTTTGAAGAGCGCAGAGAGATGTATATGTAAATACACCGATCGAGCACTGGAAAAAGTAACGAAGTAATGCGCCAAATAGCTCATTATAGATTTTCCTGTCGGATTTTTTTCATAGCGAGTAACATAATCTTGCCGATATCTTCGTATTCAATCTCGTCGAGTGCCTCATGAAAGGCAAACCATTTGACCTCTTCGATCCAATCTTCTTTATTAAAAGTATTAGAATCTCCAAATGCTCGCACCAGATATATCTGCATGGTCATCAGCACTAGTTTATCGATACGGCGATAGCGAAAGTGCACCTTGCCCAGCCAATCCAGTACCTTGATATCTTTGAGTCCGACCTCTTCGCCTATCTCACGCCTAGCTGTTTCTGGAGCGCGCTCACCCTCCTCGATATGACCCTTGGGTATAGTCCAGCGACCTTTGGCGTCTTTGATCAGCAGTATCTCGACGGCACCCTTTTTGTTGCGACGAAATATAATACCCCCGGCCGTTGATTCACGGACGATCTCTTGGATAGATTGTTTATTACGGTTGAAGTATTTCTTGAATTTATTTAGCTTTGGTGTCGGCACTTGGGGCCTCCTCCACAAGCGTCCTAAACGCCGTACCAAGTACGCCATTTATGAATTTGCTTGAATTGTCGGAACCAAAAGCTTTGGCGAGCTCCACTGCTTCGTTGATAGCAACCTTGGGCGGCACTTCTTTGCCGCGGTGAAGTAATTCATACATGCCTAGCCTCAGAACATTACGGTCAATACGAGCAATCTGCTCGAGTGGCCACTCTGGTGCCAGTGGACGTATTTGGTCGTCAAGAGAATCTTGCTTGTCGACGACCCCATGGGCTAGCTCAGACACGAATGCAGTGTCCTCAATCTCGTCCTTGTACCTGTCGAGATTGCGGGTCAATATTTCGTCTAGTGTGGCCGATTTATCATCTGCCTGAACACGAAATTCGTATTCATACAATGACTGCAAGACCACAATCCTACCCAGATGACGATTTGATGCCATAAGCTTATAGGTTCTTTCTTGTTAATGATTTATCTAAATTATATCGCGTTTATGCTTGTTTGGCGAGTTTTTTGCCAGTTTCACGCTTGGTAGTAACCACCTTGACAGGTGATTTACCGTTGACACGCCTTGCTAATTTAAGCACAAGGTGACTGCGACGTAGACCAGTCTTACGAGGACTACTCTGCTTTTTTGGTTGAGCCATGGAAAAGTTCTCCTTTCGGCATTATATCTATACTTACCCGCAATTATAGCAGATTTCAGCAGTAAACTCAATACCATAAGTGGTCACTGACTTGCAATTTGATAGAGTTTATGCTATAATTTAAATATAGTCGAGTATTTCCTCGGCCCGAACATAGGAGTTGCAAGTGTTTACAAGTGGATTGCTGTTCGCGTCCCTGTTCGTCGCCTCGATTGGTATTCTGGCGGTCATGTTCTTCGTTCATCGGTCGAACGGCCACAAGATGCATTTCGGTGACAGCGCCAAGACCTTGGCGTGGATCGCCGGCAGCGAGTTCGTCCTCGGACTGCTCGTGGCCGTGCCATTCTCGGCACCGACACACGACGGCGTCTGGCAGATGATGCTCGCCAGCCTGATTACGGTGATTTTTGCCGGATCAGCCTGGCTACTGCATCTCGATGCGCTGACACCCGCCGTGGTTCATTCGCGCGCTCGTCGCGCTGAACTTCACCGCCAGCTTCAGCACTAACACCAGCACCAGCTCCACCCATATCCCGCAGGTTCGCCTGCGGGATACTCAATTCTTGACATATATCATATTTAAATGCATAATATATACATTAGATATTGCGTCCGTAGTATCTGTCCGCACATTTCAAAGGAGTAGACATGAGCGTCATATCTAGTTTATCAGTAGTGATGCTAGTATTCACCGTCCTCTATGGAGCCTACTTAGTCGGTACTCACAGTTCCGAATCAACTCCCGCCTCAACGAGGCGAACTGTGCGACTAGTAGCGCGGTTCTTTTTCCCGGTGACAACCATCAGCTCGGTCCTGATACTGATTGGCGAAGCCCAGCCTGTAACCGGAAATGTTTTTGTGGCCTGCATGGCTTTTACGGTTTTTATGATGAGTATCTTTGCCTCACTAGTGGCATGGATCAACTGGAACGCCAGCAATGACGCTCCGACGCCACACGACGACACACTCCGCGCCTAAGCGCACCAGCCCCACGTCAGTCAGATGTGGGGTTTTAAATTACGGATTTATTTGACTACTATATTGACGAGCTTACCTGGGATATAAATAACTTTTAATGGCTCGCTATCACCAATATGACGCTTGGCGCCCTCAGTATCTAGCGCTAGCTGCTTGATTTCATCACCCGAAGTATCAGCTGGCACCTCAAGCTGTGCTCGCAGCTTGCCATTTACCTGCACCACGATAGTTAGCGTGTCAGACACCAAGTATTTATCATCCCACTGCGGCCAGCTATCGATATTGACCGTACTGTCATGGCCTAGTTGGTGCCAAAGTTCCTCGGCTGTATGCGGCGCAAACGGTGCGACTAATGCCACCAAACTATCCAGTGCAAACTGCCAGTCGCCCTTGAAGCCATCGGCGGCTTTTAATTTATACAGATTATTGGTTAGCTCCATCATAGCCGCGATTGCAGTATTGTATTTCTGGTCTTCTAAATCAGCCGTGACTTTGCGGATAGCTGGGTGAACCAAGCGCAAAACCCCATCACCTCCATCAGCACTGCCACCGTCCAGATATTCCTGCACCAGCGTCCACACGCGATTGAGGAACCGATACGTCCCCGGGACACCCTGTTCATCCCAACGCATCCAGATATCAAGGGGAGCAGCAAACATCAAATAAGTTCGCAGCGAATCAGCACCATAGCCATCATCGATGATTTTGAGCGGATCCACTCCGTTACCTTTGGATTTACTAAACATCTCGCCGTTAGAAGCCGTGACCTTGCCGTTAAATAGGAATCTCTTGAACGGCTCAGGGTTATCTAGAACGCCGAGTTTGCTGAGGAATCGCGTTACAAACCGAGCGTAAATCATGTGTGCGGTAGCGTGATCGCCGCCATTATAAAAATCAACTGCCATCCATTTATTGGCTAGCTCGCTACTGACAATCTGTTCGCTATTATGTGGGTCTAGGTAGCGCAAGAAATACCAACTACTACAAATATAAGTATCTAGTGTATCTGTCTCGCGCTCGGCATCGCCGCCACATTTCGGACACTTTACATGTAGCCAATCCGTCGCCCGCGCAAGTGCACTGCGGCCATCGCCCGCTGGTGCAAAATCAGTTAGAACCGGTAATTCAACCGGTAAGTTTTCATCTAGCACTACCCCATCAGTCGGACAATTGATGATCGGAATAGGCGCGCCCCAATAACGCTGACGGCTAACGCTCCAATCACGAATTTTGAATGTCGTCTTAGACTCACCGATACCCTCAGATTCGAGCCATGCGACAATCTTCTCACGAGCTTCGTTACTATCCAGACCATCGTATTCACCACTATTAATCATCTCACCAGCGTCATGCCATACACCTTCGTGGGCATCGGGTGATTTAATTACCTCGATAATCGGCAAATTAAACTTCGCCGCAAATTCATTATCGCGCTCATCGTGTGCTGGCACGGCCATGATAGCCCCCGTACCATAACCATCGAGCACATAATCGGCCGTCCAGATCGGAATCTTGGCCTGAGTGGCTGGATTTATAGCATAGCTACCCGTAAATACTCCGGTCTTTTCCTTGGTTTCCATGCGCTCAACTTCGGATTTCTTGGCAGCCTCACGAATATAATCATTAACGGCTACGTGCTGCTCTGTGGTAATCAAACTCTTGATAATCTCGCTCTCGGGCGCCACGACTAGAAACGTCGCGCCATACAGAGTGTCAGGGCGAGTCGTAAAAACCCGTAGCTTATCGTCCGTACCATCAATCGCAAAATCAATCTCGGCGCCAACTGATTTGCCAATCCAGTTTTTTTGCGCTAATTTAACAGTTTCGGTCCAGTCTAGGTCGTCGGTAGCATCTAGTAGTTCCTCAGCGTATTCGGTAATCTTGAAAAACCATTGCTTGATTTCACGTTTTTCGACCAGTGGGTCATCTGGGCCATCATGACGCCAACATTTACCGTCAATCACTTGCTCGTTACTGAGTACGGTCCTGTCTTTGTCGCACCACCACTGCATGCGGCTATCTTGGTAGGCGAGTCCTTGCTTGAACATCTCGGCAAATATCCACTGCGTCCATTTATAATATTCTGGCTCGTGCGTGGCGATTTCTTTAGACCAGTCATTACTCCAACCCATCGCCCTATACTGCTTGTGATAGCTCGGGATAATCGTCCGCATGCTATCCTGCGGTGACACACCGGTCTTGATAGCAAAGTTTTCAGCAGGCAAACCAAAAGCATCCCAACCCACAGGGTGGTAGCTCTCGTAGCCCTGCTGACGCTTAAACCGTGCCATGACATCGCTAATCGTGTAGTTCATAGCGTGACCAATATGAATACCGGTACCACTAGGGTAATTAAACATACTCATGGCGTAATATTTAGGCTTATCGCTATCGAGATTTACCTTGTAAGTCTCGTTTTCGTCCCAAATAGCCTGCCATTTCGGCTCAATTTCAGTTGGACTAAATCTCTTCATTAAAACCTATTATAACAGATTACAGGCTATAATTTCATAAACCCAGCGCCGAGTAGCGTCTGGATAGACTGCATAAATAAACTATTGATATCCGTAGCGCCGAGCGGAACGTCAATTTCAGGAATATTTTCATAGCTAGCCCGCACCGATAGTGAATCCTTGGATACGCCAGATATTGTCTTGAAACGATTGTCGGCGTCAAGGACTACTTTGATAGCCGTATCGCCTAAGCTACTCATTTTTTTGTCGATGCTTACTGGCACCTCAAACACTCTGTCGCAACCCTTGGCAAAAAGTTTGCCGTGATTTGAATCAAAAATACTTTTGGCAAATTTCCAACCCTTGTCACCGTCTATTTTGACTAAGTAATTTTTTGCGCTCGTTTTCACGACGCTAGTAAACTGATATTTGCTATATGTACCCAGCAGGCTAGACCATATAGACGGATCTTGCATCAGCTGCTTATGCGCACCTGTGAAACAATTCAGATCATCGATAAATTCAGAATCAGAAGTCATATTGCCAACATCAATCGAAATCCATTTATCCTTGGCGGTAGCCAATATAGTACGCACAACATCCTCAGTAGACCCAGGTATTACCTGATCGCCAGCTACTAAATTCAAAAGATCTACTGGATTGCTAGATTTCAAATAAACTACCCCCGACGCCACCACGGCATCAAGCTTCACGCCACTAACGGTGCCGCCAAAACTATATTTGCCATCATTTACCGTAAACTCGCCCTTCACCGAACCCTTTGTCACACTATATTTACCAGGCTCCTGTACGGCATATTTAGTGGCATCAAGCAACGCCTTTTCGGGTGTATTAATCCATAACGCATAGGCTACGATCCCAGCAATCAAACCGAAAATAAATATTACTAGTAATATTATAGACGTAATCTTGAACCAGCGTTTTTTGTACCACTTAGCTTCGACTACCGCGTCTTCTCTGACGACCTGGGTCTCATCGGGTTGTTTACTACTAGTGTCGTCATTCATACTAAATGCTCCTGGAAAAACCGCTCTTTGACAGCCATCCACATCGGTGATTGACGAACTAATTTAGCTATATCATTCTGATTCGCTAACATAATTTTGACAGCTTCTTCGGCATAAACATCACCTTGCGAACCTTTGATTAATATCAAAGCGCCTGGTTTTGACACACTGCGAGCAAATGCCCCAGCCTGAACGGCATTTTGAAACGATTTAATCTGGCAACCATTGGCCCGAGCCGCTGGTGCTAAGTATTTCTCGGACTCAGGCCCGATAGTAATCACCCAATCGACTTGATCAGGGTGAAACATTTGTCCGATTTTCTTGTGCTCGTCCGGCGATGTACCACCCAATTCATTCATATCACCCATGACAGCTATGCGCTGAGGCGCTTCGATTTCTAGTAGCGTATTCACAGCGCTACTAGCCGCAGCTGGGCTAGAATTATAAGTGTCATCAATAATTGTCGTGGTATTGAGACCTTTAAACAAATTCATGCGCCCGCTAACTGGCTCCAACTTTTCGAGTCCCATTTTGATCTGCTCACGACTCAATCCAAACTTGACACCAATAGTCGCCGCGGCCACCGCTGGACGTAAATTATGCGTACCGAGTAATTTGACCGACACCTCGACGCCGTCAGGCATCTCTGGCGAGATAAAGACCCCGCTACGACCGCTCTCGATATCAAAACCTTGTTCTTCAAACCTATACTCAGCCGACGAAGTGGTACCGTAAGTATGAATATTTGGATTGGTAATAAATTCTGCAAACCGCCCGTCAATATCATCACGGTTAATAAACGCTACCTGACTAAAATTAGCGGCCGTTAGTTCTTCGCGCGCAACATTTTCGATAGTCTGAAAATATTCCATATGCTCAGGAGTGACGGCCGTCACCAGTGACATATGCGGGTGCAAGTAACGCGAAAACGCCGCAATATCACCTACTCTATCCGCACCCAATTCCTGGACGACGACATCAACATCTGTCGGCATTAATACTCGATTACGAGCAGCTTTCAGAGCATCTTGCCACGCAAAAATACTATGGACGTTATCTGGGTATTTGACGCCCAGTATCGCCAGCGGTACGCTCATCGGCGTATTGTGATTACCCTCGTGAACTCGTACGCGGTACTTCTGACGCAGTACAGTACCGATAGCAGCCTTGGTACTGGTTTTGCCTACACTGCCCGCCACAACCACCAAGCGAACTTCGGGGTGAGCCTGAAAATATTGGACAACAAGCTGTTCGAGCTGCACGCGAACACGATTTTTGTACCAATTCTGAATACCCTTAAACATTAGTGCTATTATATCACCCCCTTGGGCTATCTAGCGTAGAAATATATAGTATTTTACATTTTTTGCGTTTATGTTTATAATAATGCTTGTGCTGGTATGCAATGGGGTAACCCGTTTGCAGACAAAAACAAACATCCACCAAACTCGTGCCCCGGGTGGGCGCATAACAGCCATCTAAACACCGCTTTTCCAGGAAGCGGTTTTTAGATTTACACCAGAGGTAGTCAAGACTTTTATCATTAAAAGTGTTGTATTTTCTAAGCACTAGGAGTATATCTATAAGCACAAGGCAAATGGAGGGAGTAATGAGTACAAAAGAGTATGTCGACGTCCATTCACATGGTCTCGTCGTAATGCAAGGACTCGTAACACTATTGTTCGGTGTCGTTGCACTGTTCTTTCCGGGATTGACACTAGTCAATCTAGTAACATTATTTGCCGTCTACCTAGTGGTAGTCGGCGTCGTCGAGCTTGTTCATGGCTTGCGCGATCTAGGCAAGAGTAGCCACTATTGGTTCGCTCTTTTGCTTGGTGTTGTGCTCATGGCAGCTGGCGTGTACCTGGTCCGAAACCCATCGGCCGACTGGAGCGCATTCCTAGTATTCGCTGGGGCGCTTGTGTTGGTACGCGGTCTAGCAGACCTGTTCGTATCTGCGTTTTATAGCGCAGTAGCTGAACATCGCATGCTATTCGTTGTTATGGGTGTTATCGGCGTTGTTGCCGGTCTACTTCTATGGCGATCGCCTGAGGTAGCTGGTCTTGACGCAACAGGCATTCTAGGCCTATATGCACTACTTGTTGGTGCAGCCGGTCTAGCTCTTGCGGGCAAACTAAAAGGTTAATTTGTAAACTTGTCATACCGGATCCGGTTAGACACTTTAACAAAACTATAACGCGAAACACCTGTCGTAGCCTTGGCGACGGGTGTTTTTGTTGGTATAATCAACTAGCATAAATAAAGTTTATATGCATCGCGCGGGGTATTAGCTCATTTGGTAGAGCGCTTCCATGGCATGGAAGAGGTGAGGAGTTCGAATCTCCTATACTCCACCAGAAATCATAAATTATCATCCAATCTGGGTGATAATTTTATTTATTAATAGTTGTTGTAATTTTTTATGCTTGCAATTATTTTAGACTGTGTTTAAATTAAAGAGTTCAGAGCATGCGCATTAGTACGTCTTTCTCATAGAGTTGCCGTCAGTCCGCAAGGGTCGATCTGAAGAAATAGTAAAAGAGAATTTCGTACAAATGGCATCACAGAATCTATTTGTCGGTAGCCTAGCCTTCGCTACAACCGACGACAGCCTAAAAGCTCACTTCGAGCAAGTTGGCCCAGTCGCGAGCGCTCACGTCATCACTGACCGTGAAACTCACCGTAGCCGTGGTTTTGGTTTTGTTGAATTCGAAAACGAAGACGACAACCAAAAGGCAATCGACCAACTAGACGGTAAAGAACTTGATGGACGCCCAATCAACATCAGCGTTGCACGTCCTAAGAATTAACATATTCGATACCTAAAATACCCCACCTAGCGTGGGGTATTTTGTATGCCATAATTATTGACATATCTTGAAATATAGTGCAATAATACTTCTAACCTGTTGGTAGGTGTTCAACCTCTATTAAGGAGTACCTTTCATGACTACTAATGTTACTACACGCACTGATGTGTTGATTATCGGTGCCGGTATCTCTGGCATTGGTATCGGCAAATCGCTAGTACGCGAAAACATGCTGGATTTTATCATCCTGGAATCGTCTGACGATTTTGGTGGCACATGGAATCTCAACCGCTACCCCGGCTGCGCCTGTGACGTCCCAACCGAGCTGTATTCGTTTGCGGACGAACCTTGGCCGTGGAAACGCTTGTATTCGGGGTGGAACGAAATCCACGAGTACCTGGTACATGTTGCTCACAAATACGGATTGCAAACTCACACCGAGTTTGGCAAAAATGCCTACAAGGCCCACTGGGACGACCAATCCGCCAAGTGGCATGTCTACACCCGAGAGGGCGACCACTACGAGGCCAAATACCTCATAAGTGGCATCGGCGCACTTAATATCCCATTTACCCCCGCTTTTGAGGGTTTGGAGGATTTTCAAGGTGTTGCCATGCATTCAGCTCGCTGGGATAGCTCAGTCAATCTGACGGGCAAAGACGTTGCCGTCATCGGTACAGGTGCGAGCGCTATCCAGATTGTGCCTGAGATTATAGATCAGATTGGCTCGCTGACTCTATATCAGCGCACGCCTCCCTGGGTGATCCCGAACTTCAACTGGAAATACTCGCGGCTAACC
Source organism: uncultured Candidatus Saccharibacteria bacterium (assembly GCA_964545515.1). Lineage (GTDB taxonomy): Bacteria > Patescibacteriota > Saccharimonadia > Saccharimonadales > Saccharimonadaceae > UBA2112. The sequence goes on from CAZJFK010000006.1 coordinate 14,276, forward strand.
CGAGCTGTCCTGGAACATGTTCCAGGCGCCAGGCGGCTGCTGCGCAACAGTGTGTTTTTGGCCCAGGAGACCCTTGGCCTAGGTATGACTCGTTTTCCAGGAATGCTTGGTATCATGGAAAAACTCGGCAAGTGGAACATCCGTCGAGCCTTTCCCGACAAGCCCCAAGATCTCACTTGGCTTGTCGATATGCTAACCCCTAACTGGCGACTAGGCTGCAAACGCCTACTCAAAAGCAATGGTTGGTATCCGGCCCTGGCTGACCCCAAAACCTCACTGATGTTTGGTACACCCGAGCGGTTTACCAAAACTGGCATCGTGTGCGGTAATTTCGAGCTAAATCACGATGTCGTGATTTTTGCTACCGGATTCCACGTCTCTGACGCAATCAGTTTCATGGACATCAAGGGCAAAAACGGCGTCGATCTAGGAGCTCGTTGGGATACAGAAGGCATGCAGGCACTGCGCGGTATCACCGTCGCTGATATGCCCAATATGTTCTTTATGCTCGGGCCCAACACGGGTTACGGTCACAACTCGGTGTGGTTCAATATTGATTGCCAGACTCGCTACATCATGCAGCTAATCAAAGCTGTCGAGACAGGGGGTGGGCAAACAATTGAACCCAAGCGCGAGGCTCAGGATCGCTACAACCAGTGGCTGCAGCGTGACCTCCGGGGTACCGTTTGGGACAAGGGCGGTTGCAATAGTTGGTATTACGACAAAAACGGTGAAAACCGCGTGTTGTTTTCCGACATCGCAACAACCTATTGGCTCAAAACACGCTCAGTGAAATTGAGCGAGTACGTCATTAGTTAGCACCAAAACCCAGAGTAATCTCTGGGTTTTTAATTTACGACAAAAAAGGAATTGGCGAATCTAGCCAGTCTTGATTCAAATTAAACAAGCGATTAACTATCCCATATCCATCGAGTAACCAAATAGTCAGCATCACTACCATGGCAGTCATCAGCCAAAAAACCGCCTGGACATATTTGGGTCTAGATTTTAACCATTTCTCCCAAAGATCGTATTTGCCTTTGGCAAAATCAAGCCATTTTTTGGCCCATGCAAATTCAGTCGAAAGTATACCGAGTGCCAGAAATACCACCGCCCAACCAGGGCCAGGATAAGGAATCATAATTATACCTAGTACCAGAACCACCCCACCGACTACAGCTGTGAGATATCGTTTCAATTTGCGTTTTAAAACCTCACGCGACATGATTTTTGTACCACTCTCCAAATTGTTGCCAATGTTTTAATTCATCTCCCGCCGATGCTAATTGATTTAGCTCTAGATATTCAGCCATAGTCTTGTCGCCATACATGACAGTAACGCGCTCAAACGATTCATATGGATCAATCCGCCCGCGCGGCTCGGTAATCATTTTGCCCTTATATTCAGATACGAAATGCTGTAAATTATCGCCATCATAGTAGGCCACATGTTCTAAGCAATAAATAGTCTTGTCATCATGCCTGCTCATGATTTTTGCCCAATCATCAGCCTGCCACCAAGTGGAAATATCTTTCATATAACCACCAGGAAACCCGCCCAATGCCGGAATACTCCAGCTAGTATCCGACACCACAACCGCCGGAAAATCCGACTCACCATCGGCAAAATTATCCTGCAAAATACTATCATAAGCAGCCAAAGCCTTGGCTTTGACGATTTCGGCCGGGTCTTCGTGCTGAATCTCATCAATATCAAGCTTAATTGGCTGAAATTCTATATCAAAACCATCAAGCACACTATGAGCTTCATCTATTTTGCGCTGATTGCCAGTAGCAAATACTAACCTCACTTGGTCTGCCTCCTGAGAGTCAGAGAAGCCAATACTACCGCGCCAATCATAAATGCCAATACCACCATCAAATCACGCCAACCATGTGCCGTCACGCCAGTATGTCGCACCACCTCATTTAGAGCGTCAATTGCATAAGTTAGTGGCAAAAAATACGCTGCGACTTCTAACGCACGGGGCATTTGTTCTAGTGGCAACAGCAAACCACCGACCAAAACTTGTGGAAATATCAGCGCCGGCATAAACTGCACTGCCTGAAATTCCGTCCTAGCAAAAGCACTGACAAATATACCAAGAGCGGTACCAAGTAGCGAATCGGCGAGCGCCATGACGAGTAGGAAAGCCGCCGAACCCTGAACATCAAGACCCAAACCAAATAGTAGCAACGCACCGGCAAGTAATGCTTGTACTATTGCTAGCAAACCAAAAGCCAGCATATAACCCAGCACTAGGCTAAGTTTAGGCACCGGTGTAGTCATCAAGCGCTCCATCGTGCCACTCGTGCGTTCCCTGAGAGTCGTAATACTCGTAATGATAAACATTATAATAAACGGAAAAATACCCAATAAAGCTGGCGCTATTTGATTGAAAATAGTCATATTGTCGTTATATAGCCATCTTAGTAGACCCAGTAGCACGCATGGTACCACAAAAATCAGGGCAATGGTCCGTGGATCATGACGGAGCTGCGTCAAAATCCTATGTGCCGTAGCAAAACTAACTTTTAGACTATACATTTTGGACCTCCGAGATTATCGCAACAAAAGCGTCGCCAACTGACTTGGTATCGGTATGCGCTAGTAAATCTTTGCGGCTATCGTTCCATAGTACCTTGCCGTCGCGCAGCAGCACCACGTCGTCACAGCGATCCGCTTCGTCCATAACGTGACTAGATATAATCAGAGTCTTGCCCTGATCTGCCAAATCATGAAAAATCTTCCACAAATTATTACGCAAAATCGGATCTAGCCCGACAGTCGGCTCATCTAGCACCAGTAGGTCTGGGTTACCAAGCAAAGCTACCGCCAGATTTACCCTAGCTCGCTGTCCACCTGAGAGGGTATCGACAGTCGCGTCCTCGAATTTATCTAACTCGACAGATTTTATCGCCGCGTCTACCTGCCCTGCATCAGCCCTCAGTACCGAGGCAAAATATTGCAAATTCTCACGCACCGATATATCGCCATATAACGCTGGTGATTGGCTAACATAACCTATCTTGGTGCGTAATTTTGCACTGCCCGCTTTTTCGCCCAATACTTCTAGTTTGCCATCGTAGTGCTGAACTCCTACGATACTACGCATAAGCGTCGTTTTACCCGAACCGCTAGGCCCAATCAGGCCAACTAACCGCCCTTTTGCGACACTAACATCTATGTTGTCGAGAATTAAATGTTTGTTTTTTTGCACCCTGAGCTTGGTAGCATTTATTGCAATCATATCCATATTATATACGAAACAGGTATAATATAGATATGAAACGCGGAATTGTAGCCATCGATACCAATCGCGGACTTGCCGACGATGAGGGTATTCCATGGAAAATACCAGGTGATTTACGCTATTTTCGCGACAAGACAAGAGGGCACGCCGTACTCATGGGCTATGGTACTTATGCGGATTTAGATTCTCCACTAGTCGACCGTACCAACTACGTCGCTACCCATCGCGACGAAGATTTGCGCGATGGATTTACCAAAGTATCCGATCCACGCGAATTTTTGCAAAACTACCAGGGAGATGTCTGGAATATCGGTGGTGCCGCACTACTAGCTTCGACACTGGATCTACTCGACGAATTATACGTCACACAGATTCAACAAGATTGGCACACAACCAAAATTATCCCCGAATTCCAGGATGATTTCACACTTGTCTCAGAATCAGAGACCAAGGTCGAAAACGGTACACCATATACCTTCCAAATCTGGAAACACAACTAGAAATATCGTAGTAATTTCAATTATATACCAAAATATGGTATAATTAGCTTATTGATGTGCTACCGAGGAGGTGATTTGTGGGCTTCATCAAGAACCTTATTAGTAAGTTACGAGGCAATAAGCCCGAGGCTGTTGACCTTTCTATCCCATACGAGCTGTTCGAAGACGGCGTAAGTAGTGTCATGAATTACAACGGGGCGCTGTTTACTAGTACCGACGACGGCATCATGTGGCAGTACGAGGGCAACCGCGACAACACGCCGCTTGATCGTGAATTATTCACGCGTGGCCTCATGACCATGCAAGATATCCAGCGCTATTTCATTGTCAAAAATTTCGTCCACCAAGCTGGCAAAATCTAAGCCAGCCCCGACCCTAAGGAGCAGAAATGATGCAGCTTATTGCGCCCAACGAATGCCTGCGCAGCAGCGACCGTTCCGACAACATCACTCGTCCGGAGCAGTACCTGAGTTCCGGCAATCATGGTCCAGTCACGCGCCCCGAGCAGTGTCTGAGCACTGGCGACTACGGTCCGGTGACCAGTCCCGAACAGTGCCTGCGTAACTAAACAAACCCGCCATATAGGCGGGTTTTTAAATTGCACAGACTAATCTTTGAGCATATCTAGCAAATCTTGCTCAGATATCACCTCAGTACCGTAACTTTCGGCTTTTTTGAGCTTACTAGCACCGACTTTGCCACCAGCTACCAGATAAGTCGTGTCCTTGCCGACACTAGTCTGAAAAGTACCACCGTGCGCGCGGATTTGGTCAGCAGCTTCATCGCGCCCCATATTCTCGAGTGTGCCCGTCACGACGAAACTTTTGCCGACAAGTTTGCCAGATTTTTTCTCATAATGCGGACTGACACCAAGCTCTACGAATTTATCAAGTAGTGTCAAATTATCTTCATCCGCAAACCAAGCAACTATGCTCTCAGCTACGACCTTGCCAATGCCATCGACTTCCTCGAGCTGCTCTATCGTCGCATCTCGTAGCACTTCGATAGAGTGGAACTTACTAGCTATATCTATCGCCGTCTGTGCGCCGACATGACGTATACCCAGGCCTAGGATAAATTTCTCGAGCGGAGGATTCTTCTTTGCCCGTATGGCATCGACTAACTTATTCGCCGAGATCTCTGCAAAACGGTCTAGCTGTAATAAATCATCTACTGTGAGCGTATAGATATCGGCAATATCTCGTACCATACCGGCATCGACCAGCGCTACGACATTTTTCTCACCCAGGGTATCGATATCTAGCGCGCCTTTGGATGCATAATATTCGACCGCGCGCTTCAATATCAAATCACCACTACTACCCTTGACCCGATATACCACGTCTTTGCCCTGGCGCTCAAATTCTAAATCTGGATACTGTTCGGCTAGCGCCTGTTTGTAATCAAAAGCTTCGGTATCTTTAGGCCGTAGCTCCATAACCACGCTCTCGACCTGCGGTATGATGTCACCAGCTTTGAATATCACTACCGTATCACCAACGCGCACGTCGAGGCGCGCAATTTCATCAGCATTATGCAAGCTAGCGTGACGCACAGTCGTACCCGCTACAACCACTGGGTCAAAAACCGCCACGGGCGTAGCCGCACCTGTACGACCAATCGAAATCACAATATCTTTCACGACGCTCGTGGCTTGCTCGGCTGCATATTTAAACGCTACGGCCGCACGAGGTTGTTTGCCCACGACACCAAGCGCCTCAAACTGCACTCGATCGTTTACCTTGATGACTAGACCATCGGTATTAAACGGCAGATCATGACGTTTGGCATCCCAGGTATCGACAAAGTTCATCACGCCATCTAAGCTATCAAACACACTTGCCTGCGTATTACGACTAAATCCGAGTGCAGTTAGGGCTTCGTAGGCAAACATATTCGTCGGAATCTCACTAGGCTCATCACGCATCAAATCATACGCCCTAAAATGCAGTGGTCGCTCGGCGACTAACTTTGGGTCTAACTGACGAATAGTACCCGCCGCTAGATTCCTCGGATTGGCAAATTCAGGCTTACCGGCTGCTTGTTGCCTAGCGTTTAGCTCATCAAAATCTTTTTTGAGCATCACGACTTCGCCGCGCACTTCGGTACGGCCAGCCAAAAAATTACCAAATTCTTTGGTGTTACGTAGACTCAGGGGCACGTTTTTGATAGTACGGATATTTGCCGTAACATCTTCGCCGATATAACTATCACCACGGGTTGCCGCTTGCACTAGTAGCCCATCTTCATAAATCAGCGCACAAGCTAAACCGTCCATCTTGATATCAGCAAAAAATTCATGTTGCGACCCTGGCATCAGTTTATTGATACGATTCACCCAATCCTCGACATCACTACGTGCAAAAACGTCGTTCAAACTCAGCATACGCCGGGCGTGCTGTACTTTGCTAAATCCGCCCTTTAATACATTGCCTACTCGCTGAGTTGGACTATCGCTAGTGATAAATTCGGGGTTTTTCGACTCTAAATCTTTGAGCTCACCAAACAAGCTATCATACACAGCATCACTGACCGCAGGCTGGTCGAGCACGTGGTATTGATAGCTATATGTGTTTAGAAGTTCGCGTAGTTCCTGAATTCGCGCACTAGGCTGGATCGGCATCGTCATCAACTATCTTTCTGTAGAAAATATATATGTAAGAACTGCTATATACCAGTGTAATCGAGCTCATAAATATAATCGAAAGTGGCACGACTGGCAGCCATGATATAGCCGATACCATACCTTTGAACCAACTATCTAGTAGTATGACAGGGATCATAATCACTATCCAGGCTAATATAACCCAGAATACCATCCAGACCAATCGAAATAGAATTCTGATGCGCCTACCTATCACAATATCACCCGCTGCCCTGAGGGCTTGCATAGGATAAACACCAGGTAGCGTGACTATAATCATCGCGATAGCACTACTAGTAATCCAATACACCGATATCAGTGCCAGCAGTACGATTGCGCTCCACGCTAGCATTGCCGACGGACCACCGTCCAGTAGCCCAGAGACAGAACTAGCATTATATATCACCATAGCAATAGCAGCTGGCAGGAGTTGTACTAGTACAATAAAGCTCATTATTGCCGTACTGAGTACCGGTGCGCCACTATTGTATAGACCATCGCGTAACTTCGGTCGATTACCAGCAAATATATTGCGTAGCAGCCATACCGTAGCTAGCCATGCAAAAAGCACCACTAAGCTACCAATGACTGTCTGAGCCTGAGTAACATCAGGCGTTAGTCCAGTCGTAACTGATGATAGTAGTAGCAATCCAGCGCCAGCTACTGCGCCAAAATTACCCTTGAACAAATCACCGCCGCCGTCTTTGAGTGCCGTGACTAGATTGGCATACGATTCCTGCTGCCCTAGTCCGCTAACGACAACCGTGATCACCATATAGACGAGTGCCAGTGATCCAAATAATTTCTTGTGCTCCCATAGCGTGTGCCAGACAGATGTCGTCAGATTCCAATAACCCGGTAATTTAAGTGAACGCTTGTAATCACGGCGTTTGGTAAGTTTAAACGAACGGTGTGGTCGACGGGCCATCAGACCCTGAGTACGAGTACGTACTCGTATGACGGGTTTTGCCAGACGCGCCAGCGTAGCCTTGCCTACTGTAACTGCTTTACTGTTTTTTGCATTAGATTTCGCATTAGCCTTGGCGATCGGTTTTTTGACTGACTTTTTGGTAGATTTTGCGACAGATTTAGCAGCGGGCTTGGGGGCTGGCATTAGAATTTGTGACCTTTCTCGCGCAGACGCTTAATACGATCCTGGAGTGGCGGGTGAGTACTAAACAGATTAGATATACCCCCTGATTTCAACGGGTTAGCGAAGAAAAGATGAGCCGTAGAAGTGCTTTGGCGTCGCATTGGGCGAGTCGTTTGTTCAAGTTTCTCGAGCGCACTCGCCAATCCCTCTGGGTCACGAGTAGTCATAGCACCCGTAGCGTCGGCCAGATACTCACGCTGGCGACTGATAGCCATCTGGATCATAGCAGCTACTATAGGGGCTAGTATCACAGCAATTATACCGATGATATACATCTGTGGTGGCACTTCCTTGCGGTTGTCGCCAAAAAACAGCATACGCATCACGACATCGCTGATCAACCCTATGGCACTCACTAGCCCAAAAGCAATCATACTGACACGGATATCATAGTTCTTTACGTGCCCCATCTCGTGCGCCATCACGGCCGTCAGTTCACGGTCATCCATGATGTCCAGTATGCCGGTAGTTGCAGCTACTAACGCATGTTTCGGATCGCGGCCGGTGGCAAAAGCGTTCGGTGCAGGGTCTTTCATGATATACACCTTGGGCATAGGCATGCCATTGGTGATAGATAGGTTCTCGACGATACGCCACAGACGGGGATTGTCCTTTTTTTGGATCTCCGTGGCACCAGTCGACATGACGGCTAATTTACTAGCCATAAAATACTGAATCAGCGCATAGATAGCCGAACCGATAATCACCCATAGAGTGATAGACGGTTCGCCGTATAGGGACGACACGATATAGCCAATACCACCAATCAGCCCTACAAAAAGTGCCATGATTATCAGAGTATTACGCTTATTTGCGGCTATTGAGCTATACACTCGGCAAACTCCTATTATTTATCGAAATCGACTTTGACAACTTCGTCGATTTTCTTCTTTTCAGCCTCGCTAACTTCGAAGAAATCGCGCTGCGTAAACCCAAGCATACCAGCGAAGATGTTGGTTGGGAAAAGCTGAATCTTGGTGTTCAAATCACGTACGCCAGAGTTGTAGAATCGGCGCGCAGCCTGAATCTTGTCCTCTGTGTCGGTTAGTTCAGTGCTAAGCTGCTGGAAGTTTTCGCTAGCACGTAGGGCTGGATAAGCCTCAGCAACAGCGAATAGGCTCTTCATAGTAGCCTGGAAATCACCCTCAGCCTTGGATGCCTCGGCAGGTGTCTTCGCCTCGATAGTCGCAGCACGAGCCTTAGTGACATCATCAAAAACAGTTTTTTCGTGTTTGGCATAGCCCTTCACGGTATTGACTAGGTTTGGTATCAAATCAGCACGACGCTTCAGCTGGATAGTAATATCACTCCATGCTTCGTCTACGCGAATCTTTAATTTGACTAAGCCGTTATACGTAACCCACAAAAACAGTGCAATGACTGCCAGGAGCACAACTACTACTACAATTGGTGTCATAAATTTAATCCCCTTTGCTTGATAATATTTATGTCTTTATTATAACAAAAAATAGGGGAAAAGGCGATAGAATCTACTGGTAGTATTCAGCTCCAAGCATTTCCACTAACCAGAACAATATATGATACAGTTTATCTAATGAATATATACGTAGTGCGTCATGGGCAAAACGAAGACAATGCCAATGGCATATTGAACGGTCGGCGGGACCTACCGCTGACGGATATAGGCCGAGCACAAGCTCACGAGATAGCCGAAAAGATACGAGACAGCAATCTCACCTTTGACGTAGTACTCAGCTCACCACTCAGCCGAGCACTCGATACTGCGACCGAGATCAGTAAAGTCAACGACCTACCCCAACCCATAGTGACACCCGAGCTCATAGAGCGAAATTTTGGTAGCATGACTGGCGTCGATCAGACGCGTGTCGAGGAACTCTGCGCACCAGACATCTTGGCAACAAATACCATCACGTATTTCCTGTCACCCCAGGGTGCCGAAACTTTTCCAGACCTACTAATCAGAGCTCATGAATTTCTAGATAAATTACGGACTAGATACAGCAAAACGGACAATATCCTACTGGTCACCCATGGTGATTTCGGCAAGATGATTTACGCTAGCTACTACGGACTAAACTGGCGCGATGTGCTAACTGATTTTCATTTCGGCAATTCCGATATGTTACTACTATCACCAGACTCGTCACCAGATGACATGCATATTTTTACAATCACGCAGCACAATAACTAAACTGAAAAACCCAGGGCCAGCCTGAAATCCTACTCTGTTGAGTCATTACGTAATATTCGTATTTTATCTATAATTATGCTATAATATAGGTATAAGATGATATTCAAGTCATCCGTACCTACGAGCACGAAATGAGGACAATAGAATGATAGACTACACAGTCCCGTGCGCCATGCTGGCGATTCTTGCAGTATTCGAGGTGATTATCTCAGTTCAAATCGCACTCTCGGTGCGAAAATTGCGCACCGACAAGTCGAACAAACAGCAATACAAGGTGGTCGACAATCTCCGTAGCGGCGTATTGAACGCTGCGCTTGCTCTCGGTCTTGCATCGGCATTACTATACCCGGTGGAGATGAGCAAGGGATGGGCAGTTGTCGCATCACTTGCAATCACAGGGGTGCTTGCCGTTGTAGGTTCGACGATTGCCAAGCGTTGGTGCGCTCGGCGTCAAATCACCTGGCGCTGACCAATGTCCAATGTGGTGGAGGGATATTCTACCTCCACCACACGTGCTCATGCGTCCATAGTTGAATCACTATGCTGATGAGTTCCACCGCCACAGAACGAAACGCAAAGAAGCTTGTCCAAGCCAAAATAAAAATCTATCTATCAAGGGCGGTCAATACGACAAATTTATTCCCAGCGAAATACACGAAATGCTATCACATATATCACAGCCATCCATACCAAAGTTAGACCTATTTGTGGACCTATTTGCCATAGGTGCGCACCCTCAGTGGCTATCAGACGGATACCATCAATTATCGGCGTTAGTGGCAGAAAGCCCGAGATATTTTGCAACCATTCTGGCATCAAAAAGCGAGGGAAAAATGTGCCCGATAAAAACATCATTGGGAAAACAATAATATTACTCAGCGGTGCGGCTTGACGCTCGTTTTGCGCCCAACCACCCAGCGCTAAACCAATTCCCAATATAGTGATGACGCCTAGCATTAAAAACACCGATAGCTCCAGCCAGTTACCTACTACCTTCAGATGAAATACAAGTATAGCCACCACGAACATAATCGCAATAGAAAGTGCACCGATAATCAATTGGCCTATCATAGTCGACAAGAAATACTGCCACACTCTGAGTGGCGTAGTACTAAGCCGACGCAAAATCCCCATCTTTTTTAATTCAGGGAAAACATTCATAGGTCCAAATATACCCATACCAATAATAGAAAAACCAAGCAATCCAGCAAATGTATAGTCAAATGCCGAAAGGCTCTTGCTGTTTAATTGTTTAGATTCAACAGTAAACGGCGCCTTAGTGAGTACAAACCTAGAATTAATCTCCTTAAATTGACTTTCAAGTACAGAGCCCAGAGCTCGGCCAGACTGCTCATTGTTTTGGGTGTATATTATCTGCGCTTTACCGCTTGGATATCCCTGGCCTTCTTTTACGGTACCGAAATCTTCCGGCAAAACTATAGTCGCATCTAATTGTGATTTATTCATCAAATCCTTAGCTTTATCCAGATTATTAACTTTGTCACTAACCTTCAAGACACCACCATCTTTTGATGACTCCTTGACGAAATCTTTTGCAAATGTACTGCTGGATTTATTCAATATCGCGACTCGGAATGAAATACTACTATCACCCGAATTCATACTACCGAAAACAAATAGGAAAATTAAAGGGAATATAATGGTGAAAAATATCGCTAATTTATCACGAAAATATCGTTTGGTATTAATTCGCACGAACGTAAGTACAGTGTACATAGATTTATTCATCACGAAGTCCCTTTCCGGTTAGATCGATAAAGACATCTTCTAAATTTGCCTGTTCTACGTGCTGCTTCTTTGTGAAACCACGTTTAAGTAAATCTCTGATTAGATTTTTTGGTGTATCTTCGGCGATAATCTTACCGTTATCCATGACAGCAATCCTGTCACATAATATTTCAGCCTCGTCCATGTAATGAGTGGTCATGACGACGCTAATACCTTTGTCTCGGACTTTTTTGATTAGGTCCCATAAATGCCTACGAGCCTGTGGGTCTAATCCAGTAGTAGGTTCATCTAAGAAAAATACTTTGGGGCCATGAACAAGAGCAGTTGTAATACTTAAACGTTGCTTTTGCCCACCAGATAAATCTTCAACGTAACTTTTAGCTTTCTCTTCCAAATCTACGTCACGTAGAAATTCCATTGAGTCAACTTTTTCACCATAGGCAGCGGCAAACATTTCAATAACTTCCGTCAACCTAGTTTTATCTTGAAAAGCTGGACTTTGAGGCTGAACACCAATAAGATATTTTATTTTCCGAGGCTCCTTAGCTACGTCGACTCCGTTGATATACACAGTACCGTTATCAATTTCACGAAGTGTTTCCATCACCTCAAGCGTAGTAGTTTTACCTGCGCCATTAGGACCAAGAATTCCAAAAATTTCACCTTTTTTTACCGAAAAACTAATGCCATTTACAGCCTGTTTATCTCCATAGCGCTTTTTTAAATCGCGCACTTCAATCATATTACTCATAGTAGTAAATTTTAACACAAAATAAATACACTAGATATATTAAATATTCGCAATATAAAGCCAGTTTATTACGGACAGAATAATCACCCAATCAAAACCAAAAAATCGCCCGTTCGAGCGAAAATTTGGATTTTTTCTCTAATGTGGTGCGCTGGGCGGGAATCGAACCCGCACGTCTTTTGGACAAGGGATTTTAAGTCCCTCGCGTCTACCAATTCCGCCACCGGCGCGTATTTATACATTATACTATAACCTATGAAGCAAATCCTCATAATTGGCGGTGGAAATAGCTATTCGTCACACGACCAATATCTAGCCGATCTAAAATCTACTGTAATCGATTACGACCGTATGCGCCCAAGCAAAAGCTGGAAATTATGGCTAGCCGAGCAGCTGCCTGACGACGATGTACTAGTACCTAATATGCCCACTCCTGGGAACGCCAACTACGAAGAGTGGGTGATACTGTTTAAAAAAATCCTGCCACTACTACATGACGGTGTAATATTGGTCGGCCACAGCCTAGGTGCTATGTTCCTAGCCAAATATTTACAGCAAAACTCACTAGATATCACTGTGTCCAAACTAATCCTAATATCTGGTGGTTATGACGACGATAGTCTAGAAGATCTAGGTAGCTTCGGTGTAGAATCAGCCACTCACCTATCCGAACGCGCCGATGAGGTTCACTTATTTCACAGCACCGACGACCCAGTCGTGCCATTCACGGAACTAGCCAAATTCCAAGCCGATCTACCCACTGCCATAAGCCATATCCTAGACGGTCGCGGGCATTTCAACGACACCGAATTCCCCGAGCTACTAGACGTTCTACGCTGGTAAACTATGTTATAATTTGGATATTATTTAAACATAAGGGCAATTAATGGAAAACAATAACCCAGTAATACAGGAACAGCCTGTTAAATCTAAAAATGTATTCAAACTAATCAGTATTATATTGGCAATTATAGTTGTAGCATTAGCTGGACTATCGGTATTTTTATATCTACACACAGGGGATGATACGTCTACCAAGAATCAAGTTACATTCAACAATAAGTCCAACTCAAATCAAGCTACGGAAGAAAATACGGGCGACTCGGTGTCCGATAGTAACGCCAGCAGTACAAATAACGTAGACTACGGACCTGGCCCATACATCAAGGGCGGCTATTTCTATGTGCCTGAATGGAGCGCCAAATTCAAACTCGATAGCACCCTAACTGATTACGGCTATGCAGTAGAGCCAGATTCAATCGGAGCTTCATATGATAAATATAATATAGGCATGACAGCCGTCCAAAAAAGCGACCTACGAGAACACCCTCAGGCCAAGTACTACAACGATATAACCACTTGTTCTATGATTACGATTTCTAAAACAACCCAAGATATGAGCAATGTTGGTGGTCCGCTAAAAATCGTAAAAGACGGCTCCTCGTCATATGTAATATATGGCAACGTAGATGAATCGTGCACATACAACCTCAATAACAGTCAAATAATCAAAAAGTTGACCGCCATATTCTCTAATCCCGAGAAAATCTAACTACACAAGTAGAACATAAATAGCGACCCATCAAGGTCGCTATTTTAATACAATATGGAGGCACGTACGGGAGTCGCACCCGTCTACGCGGTTTTGCAGACCGCTGCGTAACTGCTCCGCCAACGCGCCACAGTATTACCTATTATATCAGAGTAAAGTAGGCTAAATAGTATTTTGACGGGCTAATCGCCCAAGTTTGAGATTTCGCAAAGTATCTAATACCCTTGTACGAATTAGGGCAGTTTCGTACGGATGATTATTAGGGTGCAGGTGCCTAGCCTCATCAACTCGACATATTACATCGAACAGCTGCTTTTTGCGCTCAACTACTTCATTTTGCTTGTCATAGTGCAGGAATTGATCGTCCTTGAAAAGTATCACGGCATTGAGCATACCCTTGGATTTGGAATAATCAAGTAGCGGCGCGAGATCAGGCCCCTGAGCTAACATATATAATTGACGAGCTAGGCGAGTCGGATCGGTGGCATTGAGTAGGGTAAACTCCCTCAGCGCATCTAGCCCATCACGATTACGCGGTAGCTTGCTGACATAGCTATAAAATTCCCTAGATATTCCCGGCACTCGACTGAGATATGCCTTGTACATATCACGGTGTTCCAGCCCGACAGGAGCTTCGCCAATCCAATAGTCAGGACGATCATCGACAGCTGCAATTCGCAGTGCTGTCAACCCGCCAGTAGAATGACCGAGTAGGGCTAATTCGCCGTCACCAGCTATATCTTCGAACATATCCATCATCGCTACCCCGCCCTTTTCGGCGCCGTTCAGAGGATTACGCAGCTCATTAAGTAGCGGTAGCGTGTACGTATCATAAGTCGCTACGGCTACGCCGCGTTTGGCCATTTCACGTGCCGTGCCATAATATGTGGCCGCTGGTGCCGACCAGCCATTTTCAATCTGAACCTTGGGCGGCAAACCACCGCTATCCACAGGCGTAAATATCCTACCTCGCACAGTTGCCAGGCGACCCAGTTTAGATTTGACTCTGTCGATTGTATAATCGAAACCTTCGCTAGGTGATACGACTATGCGATCAGCGCCGACCTTATAAGTCTTGTCTTCTTTTTCTACTGTTCGGTATCTCATTAGTGCTAGATTATACAATAATTACTTATAATTTCAATCTGTAAAAATCACATTGTATAGCTGAGATTTTACTCTATAATTATAAATGTATATGGAGCTCACGCTTGTTATCGTTGTTGCTGTCGCGCTTTTCTTCGACTTTACGAACGGTTTTCACGACACCGCAAACGCTATTGCAACAGTAGTATCAACCAAGGCTCTCAAACCTCGCATTGCTGTCATAGGTGCCGTGATACTTAATTTCCTCGGCGCTTTTATCTCTATACACGTGGCTGCGACAATCGCAACTGGCGTGATTGACGTATCTGTCATCAATCTACACACGGTACTGGCTGGTCTAACTGGGGCTATTGTCTGGAATCTAATCACTTGGCGATTCGGTATACCGTCGAGCTCATCACACGCACTAGTGGGTGGCTTGGCTGGCGCCGGTTTTGCCGCCGGTGGGCTACATGTCGTCAAATGGTCAGATATATACAACATGATTCTGACACCTTCACTACTATCACCTATTATCGGTATCATCGGAGCTGGAATTATTACTCTAATCTCTATCAAATTATTATCAAAACGACTCAATGATACTAACAAAAACGTCATGAGGTTTTTGCAAATAGCGTCGGGTGGGGCAGTAGCGCTAATGCACGGTACTAATGACGCCCAGAAAACTATGGGTATCATCACGCTCGCCATCATGACTGTTTCAGCCGATCAAGTATTCCATGTACCAACATGGGTGATATTTGCCTCGGCATCAGCCCTAGCCCTGGGTACCTGGACGGGCGGCTGGCGCATTATCAACACAATCGGTAACCGTATAACCAAGCTCGAGCCGCCCCAAGGCTTCGCCGCCCAGACAGCCACGGCCATCACACTAGGTGTAACTTCACATTACGGACTACCCGTATCAACAACTCATACCATGAGTGGCGCAATCGTCGGTACCGGACTAGCAGTCAATAGATCAGGTATCAACTGGCGGATTATCCATCAAATTATCGTCGCTTGGCTTATAACCATACCGCTGGCCGGTATCATGGGTGCCGCCTCTGAAATGATAGCCACCCTGCCTCACGGGACTGGCTACCTAACACTCGTAACAATCGTAATCGTATCGACAATCTACTTCACTCGCAACTGGACACGCGATTCATTGGCACAAGTACGAATTCTACTATCAGTTCTACGTCGTCGTGGCCGCGACCAATTATTGTAGAACTGATTTAGCGAGTTTGATAACATCATCAAGTGTATTCTCCTGAGTATTATCACCTACTCCGTAGCTAAAAATCATCCAACCTCGCTTGGTTAGAACATTTAGCTGCCCCGCCTGCGGACTTGTTTTGTCAGCTACAAAAAAAGCGCTCTGGCCAATACCATCTACGTGCTCTCGACCGTCGTTTAGACTAGCCAAACCAAATTCCGTCTTGTTTTGCTTGATTCCATCGTCATTGATAGCCGAACGAATCTTCACAGCCGCAACCTTCATAGATGCAGAATTCTTGTCGGAATAGCTACAAGTGCTCTCGGCCATATCACTAGTAATCACTGGCTTATTTTTGTCTACACTTATGACTTCATCACCCAATAAATCCATGGCCTTTTCGGGTGTGAACTTTTTGCAGGCTTCGACAGGTTGATAGACAATATGTGGCGCCTGCTGGTGTTTATTCCACAAAAATAATGTCGCAAGAAATACCAAGACTATCAATGCCACTACATACATAGTGACCTCACGACGATTGTCTAACAGATATGACCGGGCGGTTTTAAATTTGGTTTTTATATATAATTTATCGATATTCATAGCTGGACTAAGTATATCAGGCCAAACAAATTTAAAAGTTGTATAAAAAACTTGTTTACTAAATACCGTAAAGTGGTAGTATACTATATACAATAACAGGGTGTTAAGAGATAGAGGAGTATGTATGTCAGGCGAGAGACAAAAACGCGATATATTCGGTGAACTCAGGGATTATAAAGACGAACACGAAAAACTCAAGTGGGAAGGTTCGTTTGAAGAATACATTAATATGGTTGTCGAAAACCCGAATATTGCGCGCTCATCATTCCGCACCGTTTATGACGCACTTACCTCACGTGAAGATTACTTTACTACGGGCAAGAACGCTCTCTATGGTGCCGAACAAACAACTGATCGTTTCCTAGAACTTATGAAATCTGGCGCCGAGGGACTCGAAACAAGTAAGCGAATCATACTACTTGTTGGCCCTCCGGGAAGTGGTAAATCTACCCTAGTAAACGGAACTAAGCGTGGTATCGAAGAATATTCCAAGACCGACGCTGGCGCAATTTACGCTATCAAGGACTGCCCAATGCAAGAAGAACCTCTGCATCTAATCCCTAATGAC
>CAZJFK010000007.1:0-30929 GCA_964545515.1 uncultured Candidatus Saccharibacteria bacterium
GCAAGCCCCGTGCGGGCTGTTGAAACTAAAGGTTCGTGGTTCTAGCTCAGGAATTTCCTCGCCGGGATGATTGACACAAGCATAGCGCTGCGAATAAGTATCAACTTCGTCGTCATCGACACGCAAAATCTCAACTATACCGCCACCCGCATCCAGCGCTTGCTCTACCGACTGTGCGATGCGACTTTTCATCTCGCCACTCATAGCAATACGGTCGACAACTATCTCGATATTATGACGATCATTTTTGGCGAGATCCGGAAATTCATCAAGAGCATATATCACGCCATCAACCCTAGCTCGCGCATAACCCAGGCGACGATATTGCTCGGGTATGTGCGCAAACTCGCCTTTTTTGTCTTTGACAATTGGCGCTAGAACCATCAGACGCTTACCGTCTTCATAACCAAGAACTATGTCAATAATATCTTGTGGAGTCCGGCGATGCACCGGCTCGCCATCAATCGGACAATGCGGCACGCCAATACGAGCAAAAAGCAAACGCATATAATCATATATTTCCGTCACGGTCGCCACGGTCGAACGTGGATTACGACTGGTCGATTTTTGATCGATACTAATCGCTGGGCTGAGACCTTCGATTTGATCAACATCAGGCTTATCCATAGTACCCAGGAACTGCCGCGCGTAGCTACTTAGGCTCTCGACATAGCGCCGCTGACCCTCGGCATAGATAGTATCAAATGCAAGCGAAGATTTACCTGAACCGCTAAGCCCAGTAATAACAACCAATTTGTCGCGCGGAATCTCGACAGAAATATTCTGTAAATTGTGCTCCCGGGCGCCAGTAACTCTAATAACCTCTGGCATATCGCGTCTATTATACAGATTATTACTATAATTTTCCAGTGGGTGCAATTTAAAACGTCATCCGCAAACGCAGATGACGTTATTGCAAGCCCGCATGGACTTATTTGTCGTAGCAAACCAGCGACGAGTATGGGCCCGTGATGCCCAGAAGGTCGACGTGCTGAGTACCTTCACCGACGCAATTGCCGGCATAATAAACCGTGTCGTTGACCTGGACTTCCTTGCTCTTGCTCACCGGACCCCATAAGGAGTCAAACGAAATCGGCTCGCCACGGACACCGCCAGGTGTACCAGCAAACTCGACAAATTTACCGTACAGGTGATTATCGAAAAACATACTGTCGTTGCCCTGCGGCTCATGCTTGCCAACCAGCAAAGCACTCACGACAACACCCGCGATAATCAGACCTGCAACCACCAGATCCCAGTGTCGCCGCCACCACGATTTACCAACACGTGGCTCGCTATTCTGTTTCACCACCATTACACTGCCTTCCACTCGTTCGACAGGACGCGTACGATTTGTACGTGAGGCTATTTTAACATAAAAGTTAAAATTATGCAATTATTACAACGTGTTTTAAGTCTCGCTGGTGTCTACCGGGCTGATATTTTGCAGCCACAAATTCAACTCTTGTAATACAAACTGCTTGCTATCGTCCAATTCGGCCTTGGCAAGTCTATCCATTGACTCGCTATATTTCGGTATTTTGGAACGAATATGCTCCACACGCCAAGTCTCCCATAATCGAACCTCATCGCTACTCAGACTCTTGGGAAAATTCCGTGCTTTGTAATGCACAAGTAGCGGCGCCAAACGCTCGTCCTCAAATTCAGGGTGAAAATCCGCCAAATCCTGAACCCCAGCCGCAGCTACGGCCTGAATCCGAACTTTGTCTTTACCGCCCACAAATCCATCATATAATTGCGCTTCTGGATCCGGGGATTTTTTGAATTCAGGTCGCGATTCAAAGACGCCACGAATATTCTCGGCAAAACCCGGATTATCTAACAAAATCTTGCGATGTTTTTCGACCAAATCCTTATCGAGATGTATATTGGCCCAGCCGTCTCCGCTACCAGTGAATTGTTCTAGCACTCCAAGTGGTGCCACGGCCGGTGCGCGATTGTATTGCAATTCTTTGACCGGCAGCTTCACATAACCATCTTTTTGGCGCTCCTCCCACGGAGTATATAAAATCTCGGCCAGCTGCTTGGCATTTTTGCCCACAAAATCAGTTGGATCGTAGCGCAAATCATAGACAACTACATTGCCGTTTTTGCCACTAGTCAGCGGAAAAGCAACCGTTGTCTTGTCATGTTCGGCATCATAGCGGCCGCTAGTATAGACGAAGGGTTTTTTATCATCTAGATTAACCAGTTTTTTGACCTCATTTTTGTCGCGCATTTTGAGTAAATAATCATATAGCTGCGGTTGGTTATCACGAATTAATTTCGTCACTGCAATCAGCGCATAAACATCACTCAGCGCATCATGAGCCTTAGAGTGCTCGATACCATTGGTCTTGGTTAGTAATTCCAGCCGATTAGTCGCCTTGCCGTCTTCGGTCACTGGCCACTGAATACCCTCAGGCCTGAGCGCTCGTGTCATACGTACTACATCGAGCAAATCCCAGCGAGAGCGGCCATCGCTCCAGCTCCATTCATATGGGTCGCGAAAAGTTCGCCACATCAAATGGCGGATAAATTCATCGTCAAAACGAATATTATTATAACCAACGACTATCGTGTCAGGTGTGAAATATTCCTGCAAAATCTTGTCGGCAAATTGGGCCTCAGTATAACCATCAGCCACCGTCTGCTGCGGCGTGATACCAGTCACCATCAAGGCCTCGGGGCTTGGCAAAGTATCATCGTTAAGTGCTACCAATTCATTGACCGGATCACCAATAATCTCGAGGTTCATGTCGGTCCGAATACCCGCAAATTGCATAATCCGGTCATCGCGACCAGATAGACCGCTAGTTTCAAGATCATAAAAAAAGAATGTTTGTGCCATTAATGCCTAGTATAACAAAAAAGCCCGCATAAGTATGCGGGTGGGGAATATGCCCCATGAGGATAGATAGTATGAGATGGCGGCCCTTTCGGCGATTTATATAAACTAAAATTATATAAATGCGCCG
This sequence comes from uncultured Candidatus Saccharibacteria bacterium, assembly GCA_964545515.1. Taxonomy (GTDB): domain Bacteria; phylum Patescibacteriota; class Saccharimonadia; order Saccharimonadales; family Saccharimonadaceae; genus UBA2112. The sequence goes on from CAZJFK010000007.1 coordinate 2,979, forward strand.
CACGCCCTACATCCAGAGGGACTGCCTCCAGAGCGCCCACACCTATCTATCCCCATGGGGTTCCTTTCGAGTCACTACGGTCGTCGCACAGCGAGCATGAAACATATAGCACATCACTTGTGATTGAGTCGATAATCACTAAGTGCACTGCTAATACTATGTGTATTATGGGGGTCATTATGTATTTTTATTTACATTTTTGACCCTACACAAGTTGTTTCATGAGCACTATTGCGCCGCTGCCGCAGCTATCTACTTGGAGTCTACTAAGACTAGGGGGATTCGGTCATATAACACGCCTACGGCATGGACCTACCCCCGGGACTCTATGGCCCCAAAGACGCAATCCAAATACTTGAATAACGCCTACCTTCCTACGGATGGCTCACTGGCAACGACAACCATTACCAAAGAGCCATCAATAGGTCTTAGTGTCAATTAATGTACAACTTGCCTAAGCAAGCCTATACATAATAGCATTTATGTGCTTAATTGTCAACTGTTTGTTCTAACAATGTAAATTCTTCGTCACCGATGCGAATTATGCTATCGCCCTCGGCACCCTGACGGACTAATTCGTGATGGATACCCATTTTGCGCATAATATCACGCAAGCGATTAACGCCCTGGAACTGATCAAAATTAGTTCGCCTAGCGAATTTCTCAATTTTGTCGCCGCGTACAAAATACTCACCGTCAATCTTTTCGACTACCCATGAAGCAGTTTTTTGCTGGTCACTAAGTGATATTACAGGAATATCATCATCACTATCTAGATCTTCATCGGCTATTTCAGCCTCTATCGCCCGAACCGATTCTACTTGGCGGCGCAATTCACGTAACAACTCAGTGAGCCCCCTATGCGCTGTTGATGATATAGCTAAAACACTAGCAGCTGGCGCAATCTTTTTGACTTCTGTAATCTGCATATCGACGATATCGTCATCCAATCCATCAATTTTGGTCAGTGCCACAACCTCGGGACGAGCGGCTAATTCCTCGGAATATTTGGCCAGCTCTTCCTTGATTACCCTATAATCATGTGCGACATCACCACTATATGCATCTACTAAGTGCAGCAGCACCGCCGTACGTTCGACATGTCGCAAAAATTGATCGCCCAAGCCTTTGCCATCGGCCGCACCCTCGATAAGCCCAGGAATATCTGCAATCAATAGGCTACCATCATCGATATCGGCTACGCCTAGATTTGGTGTCAGCGTCGTAAACGCATAGTCAGCTATCTCGGGCTTGGCATTGGTCACAACACTTAGAAATGTCGACTTACCGGCATTGGGTAGGCCCACTAAGCCCACATCGGCCAGAAGTTTTAGTTCTAGACTCAGCTCGAAACTCTCGCCTGGCTCACCGCGCTCAGCAATCCTAGGTGTCTGGCGCACAGATGATTTGAAATGAGCGTTACCAAAACCACCGTCACCACCACGAGCAATAATAGCCTGCTGGCCATGTTGCACTAGATCGGCCACCACTTCGTCACCGCGCTTTACTAACGTGCCGACTGGTACTCTAACTATTAGATCATCACCCGACTTACCGTGACGCTTGGCTTTTTGACCATTGCTACCCGGCTGGCCCTTGAGTTCCGGCTGATAACGAAAATCTAGCAAAGTATTGAGGTTTTCGGTTGCTTCAAAAACGACATCGCCACCTTTACCACCATCGCCACCATCTGGGCCACCTTTGTCGACATATATTTCACGACGAAAACTGACAGCTCCATCGCCGCCTTTGCCTGCTTTTACTGTAACTGTTGCCGTATCTACGAACATAATTATCTAATTTTAGCAAATTTTTATGTTTATTGATAGATGTAACTGCTATTTGGTGTATATATAAGCCGATACGCCGCCGGCATCAATAGTGCGCTGCGTAATAGTATTGTAATAACCAAAGGCGTTCATCTCGCTGATAGTGACTCGATTGCCGTTCACGGCCTCTACCACCGCAACGTGCCCAGCCCAACCTGATCCACCCTGATATGAATTCCAATACGCAACTGCCCCGACGGTTGGGGTTAGTCCTGTCCTATAACCGGCAGCTCTGGCACTGCCCAGCCACTGATTTGCATTGCCCCAGAAATCACCAATTGGCATCCCCATCTGGGCGCGGCGGGCATAAGCATAGGCCGTACAGTTACCATCAGCATAGCGACCAATATTATGACCAGGCACACCGTAGCCAATAACTGTAAATATAGACGAATTAAGCGCACCATAGTTGAGCGCAAACAAATACGATTGCTGTTGCTGCTGCACTGGCGCCACATACCCAGGACGCTCGGTCTCGGGCAAATTACCATCAGGGATAATAATCTTGGCACCTGGCTTTAGTCCGCCTAGTTCTAAGTTATTTAGAGTAACAATACGGTCTTTGTCGGCCTTGTATGTCCTAGCCAGGCTATTAAGCGTATCACCATACCTAACGGTATATAGTACACCGTTTGTCGGTGGAATCGAAAGTGTTTTACCGACTTTTATCGTAGCGCTTGGCGTCAAATCATTTGCCCAACGCAAAGTCTGCTCACTCACGTTGAACTTCTTGGCCACAGATGCTACAGTATCACCCCGCTCAACCTTATATTTGACAATTCCTACCCGGCTATCATCAGTGCTTTCAAGCACGTCAGGCTTGACAATCGAAGATACTGAACCGTATTGATTCATCTGATCTTTAATCGTAAGAGTCGTCACCAGGTTGGCAACGTCAACCTCAACCGGCATATCAAATTCAGTAGCAATAGCCAGCGCAACTTTGACGGATTTCAAATCACCAGTGGTCGTAAGCGTGTCAGAAGTTGCGGCTTCGGGGGTAACAGTCGGGACGACGGCCGCCGATGAGACAATTTTATTTGCCCCAACACCCTTAGATGCTGGCTGATAACCGATAGCGACGACGACAATAATAACTATAAATATACTTAAATACGCCAAATAAGCTGTCGGCTTGATTTTGATCTTGGACCGCCTACGCCTAGGTGTTACTGGCTTGGCTGTCTTTGATTCCTGAGCCACGCTAGGAGCCGCCGGCTTGTGAATCGCCTTGACCCTAGGTGCTATTCCATCGGTAATTAATCTTTTGCTGATATATCTCTCCTGTTTCTCGCAAGCGGAGGGCACCTAAGTGCTACATATATTTTAAATTTTCAGAGCCCTTATGTCAATCTAGCACTAGGGTATAGAGCACTTAGTATGGCAAAAATCCGCCACATTTTGCTGATGCTGTTCATCAGTAGTAGCATAGTGCATTTTCTCGTCGTCACCACTCAAAAAGAACAGGTAGTTGTTTTTGCCGGGATTTGCCACAGCCAATAACGAACTATTGCCGGGAGTAGCAATTGGTCCAGGCGGTAGACCTGCATGTATGCGAGTATTATACGGTGAGTCTAATTTAGGATCAGGTTGAACGCCCATAATTTTGGCTGCATACTGATAGGTGACATCTGAACCCAAATTCATCCCGGCCTTCATACGATTTAGGAAAACCCTAGCCACTTGACGCTGATCATTAGTCGCCTCGCCACTACCATCGCCAGCCGTCTCGCGCTGGACTATCGAGGCCAGAGTGATGCCCTGATACAAATTCAACCCCTGTTTTTTGAACGATGCGACTAAATTATTGTCGATTACGAATTTCTCGAATTCATCAAAAAACCTCTGTAACACATCACTCACAGACGCATCTGAACGAAATTCAACCGTCTCACCATATAGATAGCCCTCGAGTCCCATGCCAGCTGGCTTGCCGTCAAATAGCGGACTAGTGTAATTTTTGCTAAACGCACTATCAATCTGTGCCTGCGTAAAATCAAGCGATAACAACACCTTTTTACCATTTGATACCGTGTCGCCCGGTAGAAATGTCACACGAAAAGTGTCGCTCTTGCCCTCGACCAAATGATCAACGATAGACGGAGTAGACTTACTAGGATGCAGATCATAAGCCCCGGCTTTTAAATTATTCTCAGTACCCGATAGCTTGGTGTAAATAGTAAAAGCTAGACTACTACGTATTACAGATGATTTCTCGAGTAAATTAGCTATTTCGGCTGGCGTCATACCCGGCTTGATAGTCAAGCGGACATGCTTAGTTGTATCGGCAGTCACCGGTGATAGCTGAGATTGATACCAGCTATAAAGCCCGCCAAATATCATAACTGCTACCAAAAGAATCGTAGATAAAATAATCATAAATACTCGCAATTTGCGTGATTTTCTACGTGATACTTTGGCAAGTCCCGGCTGATTATTATCAATTGGACCAGAATTGGGTAAATTTGAGATTGCCTTGCTATCGGCTAATTCTGCTTGCGATTTAGGCTCGCTACTAGCTGTTTTGCTGACACTAGCAGATGGACTAGAAATAGGCTGATGAGTAATAGTGCTATTAGGCTTCAAAATCACTGGTTTGGGTAGACTAGGGCTAGGCGCTATAGGCCGGCGCGGACGTGAAAACCCATCAAGTGATTTAGGGCGTCTATCGGGTGCCATAGCCTGCCTCCAAATAATCCTGCAATATTATAGCCGCAGCATTCATATCTATGTCGCCCTTGGTATAGGGCTTGCCTTTCGCCTTTAAACGGTCTTCGGCCATGACGCTTGTCAGTGATTCGTCCTGGAATTCGACATCTATAAATTCGCGCAGCTTATCAGCAAAAGCCTCGCTAACAGTAGTCTGCTGGGTCGGCTCACCAGATTGATTGCGTGGATATCCAACAACCACCAAACTGGCATTTTTATCGCTGATTAACCCGCGAATTGCATCTAGTTCACTACCGTCAACATCAACAGTTGTGACAGGTACAGCTACCGGTACAGTCGTATCAGCAAAAGCCACACCGATACGAACCGTGCCAACATCTAGTGATAATACGTTAGTCATTTTTGATAAGTTTAAATTCAACCGAAACTTTATCTGGGTTATCTGGTATGTGACGTACCCAGAATGGTGACAAATCTACGCTAGTATCTTCGACACCATCGATTTTATTGAGAGTATCTATCGCCTCACCGCTCAATTTACCAGCAATTCTATCTCTGATGTCTTTTTCGCTTAATTTTACACCTACACTACCCGATGCCGTCAGTGTGACGGTTGCTTGATTATCGCTACCCTCCTGGGCCTCGTAATCAGAGAATTTAGCGTTTTTGATACCGGTATCATAGATACGTTTGTTACCGCTATCACCAAGCTGTTCAGTGATGGCGGTCTTCAAATATTCGTCTAGAATCTGCCTAGACACGCCAGATAGAGTAGATGTCGTGGTCACGGTCAGTTTAGCTTCGACGCCGCCTTTTACTTCTTCGCCAACATCAGGCGAAACCTTGGGTTTGGATACGCTCGATGAAAAACTGCTATCGATAATAATCGTATCGTTACCCAGCATGGACTTTAGCTTACCCTTGATTTCATCGTCACTATCGCTCGACATATCGTCGATGGCTTTCTGGACGTCCTCGGTAGTGACGTATTTGCCAGTGTGCGATTCGCCGCCGGTGATACCGTTGTCTGAAGTAGCGGTAACCCCACTGCCAAATCCACTGACCGAAAAACTAGCACCAGCTGCGGTATTGTAGCTATCGCCAATATCGGCGGCTACGACTTTTACAGGAACGGATTTACCGGCATTCAGAATACCCGAGCTACAATCTGATCCTCCTAGTGTTGCGGCCGGAATTACGACAGTAGCCTGCACAACGTAATCCATTCCACCAGAATTTATAGTAGTGCCAGACTCAACCGTTTTGCTATTTCCATCCACTGAACAGTTTGTAAATACTACTGTACCACTCGCCGACTTGCCAAAATCTTTGGAGCCGGTTGGCGTGATTGCTACTTCGTTGGCGTCTTTGTCGGTCTGAGTGATGGTCGGTAGTGTACCTTTGGTCGGATCAGCGTCAAGTTTGTCGCCCAGAGTGACATTAGTATTGATATCGACACTAGATGTCTTGGTCGACACAATCACACTAGCATGTGGCGCAAACACGGCAGCCCAGACAAAAAACGCTATCAAAACAACCAGCGCACCGGCGCCTATAAATAATTTCTTGCGAAATGACCCAAAATCAGGTACTTTAACTCGCTTTTTGTCAGGTACTCCTGATCGCGAAACCGGCTCGGCATCTTCGTCTAGATCCTCGGGAAGCTCAATTTCTTCGCTAGAATCATCATCGTCATTTATGCCAGCATGCTCACCAACTGATATCTGTGAGCCATCTATAACATCTTCGTCACTAATATCCGTATCGCTGTCTAGATCTGAATCATCCGACTCTGCTTCTATCTCACTGACAGCCTTGGCGGCGGTCAGGGCACGCGCAATTTTGGGTGGTGATTGCAAGTTCTTGGCAACTGGTATGCCAGCGCTGGCAGCCAAGCCTGCCAAAGATTCATTCGATGTAACGATAACAAGTTTTTTGTCGGCTTTGGTGGCAGCACGCGATAGTAAACGGACATTTACCGCACTCTGAAAAACACCCATGCGTTTGGGTGGCACAATAGCAACAATTTTCTCGCCAGAAGCTTTAATCTTGCCGACAATTGCCGTGATATCGTCTTCTACGTCTACATATATTACGTCTTTTTTCTGCATCTTATACCCTATATCTGGAATAGTTTGTTTACTTTATCCTTTAACGAACCATTACCGCTACTACCAATAATTGTATCATAGCCGACCCTTAGGAGACCCAGTGCCGTAATAAACGTATGATCCGTAATCTTTTCAGTGTGATCGATAATTCCGACAGCCTCACTAGGCTTGATCAGCTTGACGGTCGGTTTTTTGGTAAACGGTAGATCCTCGTACCAATCCTGCTTACTCAGGGCTTTTACCAGGGGCTCCAAACTAGCACCACCGCCACATAGCAATATTCGACTCGGCAAGTGATCAAGGTTGTCAAATTCACTCAAAGCTATTTCTACACCCGAGAGCCAAACTTCTAGCGTCTTGTCGACAGATTCCTCGGCCTTAGTGCGAACGGCTTCGCTGATTTTACTATCGCCCAGATGGACTTTAAGCTTTTCGGCCTCTTTATAATCGAGATCCAGGTCATTCATGATGGTGCGAGTGAAACTACGACCGCCAATACCAAACATCTTGGTACCTTCGACGCCGCCATCATCAACAACAGCTATATCGGTCGAGCCACCTCCGACATCGGCTAGGATAGCCGAAAAACTACTGTCGCCATCGGTTCCAAGCACACTACGGCTAACAGCAAACGGCTCAGCCGCTACTGCTACAAGTTCGAGCGCCAGATCTTCGGCGACTTTTTCGAGTGCGCCAATATGCATCATAGGTGCAAAAGCCGTATATATCTGTATAGATACGTCCTTGCCCTGAAAACCAATCGGATTACTCACTTTGTAGCCATCAATCTGAATACCGACAATTGCACTGTTTACTAGTTTGACCTCTACATCTTCGTTGCCCGTCTCGAGAGCAATTTGTTTTTGGGCTTTTTTCTGGGCTCGCTCCTGGACTTTGCCGATGATAAACTCCATTTCGCGCTCGTCGAGCGGTTTATCAGTCTGCGGGCGCTTGTATTTGATGGTATTAGTCGAACCTTTGACCAGCTCGCCGGCTATACCTATAACAACTTTTTGTACCTGCAAGCCCGCCTGATCTTCGGCTTTTACCAGTGCTACTTCGCAGTTGTGGACCACTGCCTCGATATCAGCAATCGCGCCACCATGCATATCACTAACACCTTGCCGCGCCCTACCGACACCTACAACATTGATTTCTTCACCATCTATTTTAGCTATGAGCGCCTTAACAAATTCAGTCCCGATATCAAGACCAAGTATATAGTTTTTCTCGCTAATGCGCCGACTAGCGGTGCGCAATTTATCTAAAACCATAAGATGTTTATATTATATATCATATCTCTAAGTCTTAGCTACTTGAATTTCTATCATGTTTATGCTATAATAGGCAGTATGGTAAATTATGAGCACACTCATGATCATAATCACACTGGTAATCACCTACACCGGACTAGCAAAGATGTTTATGTCAGCTTAGAGCAAAAATCTCAAATCAACGATTCTATCCTGTCGCTTGCCGATACGCTCGAAAACACTCTAATACCGGCCGACAAAAGCCGTGTGATCTACAACAAAGCCAATTGCGAAGCCACTGGCGCTATCTACAATCTAGACATTTCACGTAGCAAAGATACCGTGACGACAGTCGATATCGAACTTCATGGCGGTAGCGCAGCCGAGGCTGCCAGGTATTCATATAACGCCGAATACGGCTTAATCACCAAACACACCACCGAGGGTGGCACGAGACCAGTAGTCGTCGACGAACTCATCGCACGACTAGCCACTGATTATCCAGACAATGAAACTATTGCCGAGCTCGCCAATAGCCCCGTCGAGGACACCGAGATTGATTTTACGATGTATCTAATCTACGAATCACTCACCCGATACGGAGAGGAACACGGCGCCGTTGCCACTAATCAGTCTAAATACTCCATCACGACAGTTGAGGATGGCCCAACATTATTGCCACTAGACATCGGTAGCGAAATTATCATCACCAAGACGCCATATGGCGGCCACTATCAACTAGACGTCAATATGCCCGCTATCGAGGGTTACGCTGTTCGTAGTGCGATTAATTATAAATTATCTGCGCCCCTAGATTCTAAACCCAACTCAAAATGTACGGCGTTACTATACGGCACAGATGAGCATAGTCGTGTACACGGCAGAGATCTTGTAAGCGTCACACCTCAGCAAGCCACTCACGACCTCGTTTATGCCACTAAATCCCTCGCCACACTTAGCCAAGTAGTCTAGCATACGACACAGCTGGTATTGGATTTAGCATTCAAAGATTATATCGATTATTATTGACATTATAAGCTTATTGTGATATAATGTAGCTATACACATTCGTACTACTTAGGGAGTATCATCATGTCGCACTTTTCCACCACCAAGACCAATGTCGTTCGCGGCCTGGGTATTCTCGCAATGGCTGGAGCCGCCTTCGGTCTGACCGCTTGCGGTTCGGCCACTCAGTCGGGACCATCGAGTTCAGCCAGCGGCAGCAACTACGCTGCTCAGGCCACTCAGATGATCAACGACGCGGTGCCGAACGGCCCCGAAGCCGTCGGTATCGCTGCCGCGCATGCCATGTGCGACAACAGTGCCCAGATCATGGCCAGCAACCCCGCTGCCTACGACAGCGTTTTCACGGCAGTCAACACCGCCGTGCAGAACTACGTCGAAAGCTTCGCCAGCGGTGACTTCGACCAATACGAGCAGATTAGCATGACCGTTACTCAGACCATGAACGCTCACGCGCACTACGACAACAGCCCCATCGTCTGCACCTTTGTGGGCTAGGTCAACAAGTTTGGTGGTAGACCCGGTAGCTAGTAACACTCCATGTTACACTACCGGGTTTTCCATTTGTAGATTTATTTAAACTAACACAGCTTTGATACGGCGGATGCCAGCGCTTGAAGATTCTTCTTTGGTGATCTTGAAATGTTTGCCGTCTTCGCCCAGCTGACCAGTGTGATCGACATGTGGGCCACCGCAGATTTCGAGACTAGCCATAGCATCGCCCTCACCCATCTGGTACACCTTCACCTCGGCATCATAGCGCTCACCGAATGGACCAATGGCGCCCATATCAAGGGCCTCCTGGGTCGGGTACATTTTGTAACTAACTGGTAGGTCGGCAGCTATCCAGCCGTTCACCAATTCCTCGGCGCGGGCAATTTCTTCGGGTGTCATCTTGTGATCAAGATTGAAATCAAAACGCAGGCGCTCATCGGTGATATTACTACCGTGCTGGCGTAGCTCTGAGCCAAATATTTGACGCAAGGCAGACTGCAACAAGTGTGTCGCTGTGTGGTATTTTTTGTGAATCAAATCATGCCCAGCCAGACCGCCCTTGAAATCACCCTTACCAGCCGTACGACTGCGATTACGCTGCTCGTCCATCAAAGCATCAAACTGTGCACGCCAATCATCAGGCAAAGCGATATTACGCTTAAAAGCTTCCTCAACGCTAAGTTCTAGTGGGAACCCATAAGTATCGTAAAGAGTAAACAATGCTGGCGCGGCCTTCAATGACGACCCAGCACTACCAGCCTGGAACAAGCGTTCGAATTCTTTCAAACCCTTACGAAGTGTCTGACGAAAAGCCTTTTCTTCCTTAACTAACACAGCAATGACTTCATCACGATGTTCGGCAACCTCGGGAAAGTCGTCGTGATACAAATCAGCAATAACTGGCACAACTTGTTCCATAAAATTCTGCTCTACGCCCAAATCAAAAGCAAAGCGCACCGCACGACGCACTAGCCGTCGCATCACATAGCCCTGCTGTTTATTGCTCGGCACGCAGCCGTCAACAGCTAGAAATGTCGCAGCTCGCAGATGATCGGCGATTACGCGCATACTCTCAGTGTGCGATTCGTAGTTTTTGCCGCTCAGGCTCTGCAATTTCTCGATAACAGGCCAGAGTAGGCTAATACGAAATACATCTGGATTGCCAAGCTTCGCCGCAGCGATACGTTCGAGCCCACTACCGTGATCAACGTTTTTCTGCTCGAGTTCTTCGAACTGACCCTCGCCGACCTTTTTGTAAGCCATGAAGACATTGTTGCCAATCTCCATGAATCGTCCGCAATCACAATTAGGGTGGCAGTTTTCACCAAATTCTGGATTGTGCGGCGTGCCGAAATCGTAAAACATTTCACTATCTGGACCACATGGGTCACCGACCGGCGTGTTGTCCTCATTGCCGTTGCGGCTCCACCAGTTTTTGCTACCATCATAGTAGAATATACGCTCGCCATCCTGGATACCGCGACTAGCACCGTCGTCCTCACTACCGATGTCAGCCTGGCCGTTACTGAGACCCTTACCCGCAAACAGTCCAGCCCATACCTCAGCCGCCTCGGTGTCTTTGGCTATGCCTAGCCTATCATTGCCCAAATAACAAGTGACATATACCCGACTCATATCTAGCTGCACAACATCGCTCAGGAATTCAAACATCCACTCAATCTGCTGCTGCTTGAAATAATCGCCCATACTCCAATTACCTAGCATCTCGAAGAAAGTCGTGTGACGATTGTCACCGATGTCTTCGATATCCTGAGCGCGCAGGCATGTCTGGCTATCCACCAAACGCTTGCCATCCGGGTGCGACTCGCCCAGTAGATACGGAATAATCGGCTGCATGCCACTGCCGGTAAAGAGCGTCGTCGGGTCATTAAATAGAACTAGCGGCGCACGCTTAATCACAGCATGCGAGCGAGATTCAAAGAAATTCAAATATTCATTGCGGATAGTTTGAGTGTTCATCTCTGTTATTATAACATTTCACATGCCGCGGTGCTACACGTTTCTTGACAACTCATGCACATAAACGTAAGATTTGCATAACGTTTCACTACGAGTACCTTGGGAGAAAAATGGATTTTGCAAGAATGCTATTCATACGTTTCGTCGCACCGGTCGCAGCGGCAACATTACTAATCGGCGGTGTTTTTGATTGGAGTGCACGATTAGTGCTACTAGTCACCTTAATTTGCTCGGCTTTGCTCGCTATTCTGGCGATAACCGCAAGTGCCGTGCAGACAGGATGGCACGACGCCAAAGAAAAGCGTCATTCGCATCAGGGCTGGATTGCTCCACGTAGTGGCGGATATATACCTGGTGGTGATTTTGCTTCTCATTCCAATCCTAGTGCAACCAATAACCCAACTCCCCCAGCCGGCAATGCCGGCGTAACTACTAGTCGCAGCTGACCCTGCGACTTTTAATTTAAGCGACTATTCCACCACCAAGACAGGTGTCACCGTCGTAAATAACTATCGACTGACCAGCCGCAACAGCACGTTGCGGCTCTTTTAATTGCAAGGACTGTCCTTGCAGAGTAGCGGGAACTAATGGCGCACGGTGGCGCACTCGTACTTGTACATCCGAACTACTCGGCACATCGTTAATCCAGTGAATATCAGTCAGGCGAACTTCCTCACGCCACAGAGCCTCATCAGATAGTTTACGTGACACATATACCTCGTTTTTATCCATATCTTTGCCTACGACATAGTAGGGTAAACCACCGCCAACATCTAGTCCATGACGCTGACCAAGCGTGTAGAAAATCGCACCGTCGTGGCGACCAACTTTAACACCACTATCTTCATCGATTATATCACCAGGTTCGGTCTGTACGTATTGGCTCAAAAAATCACGAATACCAATCTGACCAACAAAACAAATCCCCTGACTATCAGGCTTGTTGGCTGTCACTAGACCACGCTCGGCCGCCATCGCCCGTACCTCGGGCTTGGTATAGCCACCTAGCGGAAATAGTGTCCGCCCTAGTGCCTCACCCGTGACGCGATACAGAAAATATGTCTGATCTTTGTTTTGATCCTTAGCGAGCTTCAAAACGCCATGTTCAACAACCGCATAATGCCCGGTCGCTATCATGTCAGCACCGCGTTCCAAAGCTGCGTCCAAAAACAATTTAAATTTGACCTCTTGGTTACACATAATATCCGGATTTGGTGTACGCCCAGCCCGATATTCATCAATCATATAATCGACGACTTTATGTCGATATTCGTTTTCAAAATCAAAAACCTCAAAATCAATACCTAGACGCACCGCCACACGTTTGGCATCGGCTAGATCTTCGGCCCATGGGCATTTGAGCCCAGGCATATCCTGTGTCCAGTTTTTCATATAGACACCGGTCACATCATAGCCCTGCTCAACCAAAAGCGCCGCTGTGAGCGATGAATCCACACCCCCACTCATACCTACAAATACGCGCGTCATCGTCCGATACCTATATAAAATGCGATTATTTTGACCATTTCAGTAGTAGCTAGCCACCAACCACGAGGTGTTATCCACCACCATGAACTCCATTGATTATCTACCGATACAGGATGATTAATGACATTTATGCCATCACCTGCTCGCCGCTTGAATTCTAGCCCAGCACGCCGCTGATGGTATGCAGATGTCACTAATATGACTGAATCAATGCCGTGTTTTTTGAATATATCGACGGAATTATCGGCGTTTTCTTTGGTATTTACACTAGTTGAATCAAGCAAAATCGCCGATGCCGGTACGCCAGCATTCAAAGCTTGCTCCTCCATAACTTCGGCATTACTAGGGCCCGACGTATCAGCTGCCGCGCCCGACAAAACTAGCAGTGGGGCCCAACCGTTTTTGTATAATTCAATCGCCTCGCTAGTACGCGCCGTAGTATCACCGCCACTAATTGCCACAACGGCACCGACTGGCTGGCATCCAGTTTTATCGGTTGGATATGGATCGCAGCCCTTTAAATTATCAGGGGCAAGGTATGTGCCAATACCAAAAACCAAAACTATGCCTAACACAATAAATGCCAGTAATAACTTAATCACTATTTGTTCTCGCTCGTTCTCTATTCACTTCTTCAATTATACATGTTTTAGCGTAACCAATCTGGTCTTCATTGGTATCTCGGCCCAGTGTAATACGTAAACTACCGTCACAAGTACGTTCATCTAGGCCAATATTTACTAGGACATGTGAACGAGTCCCCTTGTTTGCGGCGCAAGCACTGCCGGTCGCTACATAGACGCCACGCGCCTCGAGCGCAAAAACCAAACGCTCGGCATCAATCCCCGGAAATGAAATATGTAAATGACTGGCCAAACGATTTTTGGGGTGACCCGAAAATACAGCATCTGGAAATTCTGCTGCAAGGGATTTTTCGAGTGAATTACGTAAATTAGCCAGACGCGATACTTCCCCGCGACGCTTGGCATCGGCTTTTTTGAGTGCCGCCGCCATACCGACTGTACCGGCCACGTTTTCAGTGCCACTGCGTAGACCTAGCTCTTGCCCGCCACCTACAATTTGCGGAATCAAATCGACAATCCGAGATTTATATAAAATTCCAACTTGCTTAGGGCCATAAATTTTGGCGGCATTGAGGGTAAGCATATCAACCCCTAAGCGTGATACGTGTAAATCTAATTGACCCGCCCCTTGCGATGCATCACTATGGAGATATATCGGCGTGTCATTTCCAGTAAGTCGCCTATTTTCGCGTTCCGATTCAACGATTTCAGCTATGCGTGCAATTGGCTGAATACTACCAATTTCACTATTGGCAATCCCCACACTCACTAGCCAAGTGTCAGGGGTAATCGCAGCCTGAATATCCTCAGGTTTGACGCGACCATATTTGTCGACAGACACCAAAGTATGGTCGTTTCTAGCAGCCGCCGATAGCACCGCCTGATGTTCGACATTAGTTGTGACTACATGCCCACGACGTGCTCCAAAGGCTAGATTAATTGATTCTGTCGCACCGGCCGTCATGACAATCTCGGTTGGTCGTGCACCTATGACACCGGCTATATCAGCTTTGGCGGCTTCGTATTCACGACGCACTGCTACGGCTGGCGCATAAGGACTAGACGGATTATAAAATTTATCCGAAAAATACGGCTGCATGACAGCCAAAATATCGCTATCCATCGGAGTTGCCGCGGCGTAATCTAGGTAAACTTCCATACCAACTATTATAACTTATGCGGCAATCAACTGGCCGGTTGCAGGATCGCGATTATAGACGTCACGAGCTACTTTTTCGTAATAAACATGTATGGCGTGCATTAGATTTTGCAACTCCTCGCCATGAATATAATAGTAAGTCTCGCCATCAGTCATTTTGAGGATTTTATTGCCACGTATTTCGTAACGAGTCGTCGTCGAGCTAATAGCACCATTGTTATCGATTTCTTCGTACCAAATCCAGGTATTGGCATCGAGATTAAAAAACTGCCTATACACGCCCGGAGGGGTGTCACCAAAAATCTGACCACCAAGTTCACTCTCGCGCTGGATCAATTGACGACGGTTCAATTTGTCTTTTTTGCCATATCTTTTGAAATATCTAACGTCATTAGAGCCTAGTAGTAGATTCAAAAATTCACGCCACATCTGCATTATCGACGACCCAGCCTTTCACCGCGCATCCATTCGATTAATTGACTAGTATGTTGAATTCGCTGCACCAGAGCAGCCGCTTCTTCGATATTTGCCAGCTCTTGCTCCGGAGCCGACACTCGACCCTGGGCGGCGTAATAGTACGCATCAAAAGTCGCTCGCTCCATATCGCCAGCTGGCTGATTAATACTATTATTTGACTTACGCCTAGCGTGCCAGGCAGCTTCGGGGGTACGATAAAAAGGACTGCCTAATGGAGCGTCCTGATAAGTACTTTTTGACTCCCGAGATGAACTATTATTATTCATATATACGTATACGTGGTGTAGTTATAACTATCTAATTTAGATATTAAATAGCTTCTGTGCATTTGCGGTCGAACTAGCAGCCATGTCGTCGAGTGATATTCCACGTGCTGACGCATGAAACTTGGCCACCTCGCTCACATATGCAGGCTCATTTATAGTACCACGATATGGGGTCGGTGTCAAGAAAGGCGCGTCGGTTTCAAAGAGTATTCTGTCACGTGGAATATTCCCAAAAAGCTCTTGCTGGACCGGATCTTTGGTAAATGTGCTAATACCATTGACACCCACGTATAGCCCACGCTCAAAACCCTGCTCGAGATTTGTCTGCGTGTCGGTAAAACTATGCAAAACTCCCCTAATACCATGAAAATTATCAAATATTGGCCAAAAGTCTGCAAAAGCATCACGGACGTGAAAAATAATCGGCAAATTATTATCAAGAGCAAGCTGAATTTGCTCTTCTAGTACTCGAATCTGCACATCACGCGGGCTATGATCATAGAAATAATCCAGACCAATTTCGCCAACAGCGACGACCTTTTGCTCGCCAACTAGACCAGCAATATCACCCAGACCATCAATGGCCTCATGTGGATGCACGCCAATTGATGCAAACAACTGCTCGTATTTGGCTGCCACCTCCACTGCCCGGTGCGAGCTATCAATGTTCGTCCCGACGCAAATCATCCGCCTAACATCTGCTTTATCTGCCCGGGCTAGCACTTCGTCAAGTGGTAGCTTGTAATCCACCTCGTGAATATGACAATGAGTGTCGATAAGCATTAAGCGGCCTTTGGTGCGCGAGGATCGGTAGTGTGATTATAAATCTTGGGATATAGCACCCGACCCTGATCTTGCACAACGCCAGTTTCAAAAGTCTTGTGAATAAATTCCGAAGTATGTGGCATAAATGGCACAAGTAAATCAGCGATCTGCATCAAAGTCCCGACGGCCGTAGCCAAAATCTCACTCAGATGATCGGCAGATTCTTTATCGGTCTCTCTGGTTTTGGCGACCTCCCATGGCTTGACGCGCTCCAAATATTGATTGAGATTGCGGACATTACTCCATACAGCATCAAGTGCTTCGTTAAACCTCAGCTCCGTCATAGCCGTACGATATGGATTCATATCGTGTTCAGACTGAGGAGCCTCACCTATTACGCCCGATTGATATCTAGTAATCATCGCTGCCACGCGCTGAATCAAATTACCTAGGTCATTGCCTAGCTCGCTATTGTAAATCGTCTCGAATTTTTCCCAAGTAAAATCACCATCATCCTGAGTAGGAATGTGCCGCGCAAAGAAATACCTAAATGCATCGACACCGTAATTATCGATAATCTCAATTGGATCGATGACATTGCCGACGGTTTTACTCATTTTTGCACCACCGACATTTACAAAACCATGCACCAGCAGTGTCTTAGGCAAATCAACACCAAGACCCAGCAACATTGCTGGCCAAATACCCGCATGAAAACGCAAAATATCTTTGCCAATCACCTCGACGTCGGCTGGCCAATAATCACGCCAAGCTTCATTATCGGGAAAACCAAGCACTGTTATGTAATTTGCCAGGGCATCGAGCCAAACATACATTACTTGATCTGGATCGCCGGGTACTGGTACACCCCAGCTCAGACTCTTTTTGGGACGACTAATACTAACGTCTTTGACACCGTCTTTGATTAATTCCAGGAATTCTTTTTTGCGAAATTCTGGTACGATACGCATTTTGTTTTTTTCGATAGCTTCGCGAATTTGATCCGTAAATGCGCTAGTTTTGAGATAGTAATTCTCTTCGCTGACGCGCTCGTATGGTTTTTGGTGATCAGGGCAAGTACCGCCGGTTTCTTCGACTTCTTTGTCGGTAAAAAACGCTTCGTGACCAACACAGTACCAACCTTCATACTTACCTTTGTAAATATACGGTGTTAGTTTTTGCCATATCCACTGCACGGCAGCTACGTGATGATCATCAGTTGTGCGAATAAAATCAGTATACTGAGCCTCGACTTTGTCCATAAGGTTTTTGAAATTCACAACCGTCTGATCAGTATAGGCTTTGGGTGTCAAATTCATCTCGGCGGCCTTGGCGGCAATCTTGTTGCCGTGCTCGTCAGTACCCACCTGAAACCTAACTTCACGGCCGTTTTGCTTTTGGTAGCGCGTCCAGATATCGGCTAGTAGGTAATCGAGAGCATTGCCAATATGCGGCTTGGCATTGACATACGGAATAGCAGTGGTGATATATAAGTTTTTTCCCATTAGTGTAATTATACCAAGATTAGATAAGATATCATACAGCTATTGACTTTGTTTGATAGACATTATGATATGTTGCTGCTATAATTTGTATATAACATAAGGATTATAGCCATGACAAAGTCATCAGTAACTATAAACATTCTGCTCGTACTAGGGTTATTACTATCAATAGGTGGTGACATATATATATTGATATACGGCAAAGGTGCTTTGATACCGCTCGTTGGTTTAATACTTGGTGCTATCGTTTATAAAAAATCTGGTAACAAAGTGTTCGCGGCAATTGCAATGGTAGTTGGTCTTCTGGGTGTACTCTGGGCTATTTTACAGCCAGTATTTTCATAGACTAGAACTAAACTCAGTTAGCCGCAGCCAGTCGCTTATCGCCAGGTCTTCCGCACGGGAGTCTGGCAATATTTCGGCTTTGGCGAGCAGTTGCTCCACCTCTAGTTTAGAGATGCCCAGGCCGCCGCTCAGTGAGCTACGGAGTTTTTTGCGTTTGGCACTAAACCCGGCTTTTACCACACGGAAAAACTTCTTCTCATCCTCGGGTTTTACTAGTGGCTCCATGCGTGACCTCAGCACCACAACCTGACTATCTACCTTAGGCGGTGGAGTAAATAGCTCGGCCGGGACTACCTGGCCAAGTGAAGCCTCGGCATATATCTGCGCAGCAATGGCTAATATACTCATATCGCCTGGCCCGGCGGCTATACGCTCGGCGACTTCTTTTTGGACTAATAGCACAGCGACACTTGGACGATTACTAGCTGTCATGAGCTTTTCAACTATTTTACTAGTGATGTAATACGGAACATTCGCCGCCACTTTGTAGCCTACGGGCATTTGACCTAAATCATACTGCAATATATCGTCGTTAACTACGGTCAAGTTTTTGCCAGGGAATTGCCCTGGTAGTTTACGCGCAAGTTCGCTATCAAATTCAACACTCGTCACACTAGCCCGGGCTAGCAAGACACTAGTGAGAGTACCTAGACCTGGACCAATTTCAAGGACATGATCGTCACCATTAATCTCGGCCATATCGGCAATATGCTCTAAAACTGAGCGGTCATGAAGCCAGTGTTGTCCTAGAGATTTATTGGGCACTATTACCACCAACCATTTGTATATTTAAACTGGTAAGCAGCCTGCCAGCTACCATAGCGACCAACTGCATAGCTATTTGCCCATTTTAGCTGAGTCACAGGATTAGTCCGCCAGTCGCTACCGGCTGTGGCCATTTTGTTACCAGGCGTTGCTTGAACTAGTCCATAACCAAGATTTACAGTGCCCGCATATAAACAATCAACTGCCCCGCCCTGCACTTTACACGGATCCCAACTACGATTCTCGTGATTGATGATATAAGTAACATATCCAAAATCTGACGATGATATACCAGCCTTGGCCATCCAGTCCTGATGCGACCCAGCCGGTGGGGCCATACCAATTACGACCACTTGCTCGCGCGGCTTAGTTACGACAAAACTCTGTAATACTTTGTGTTTAGCCGGCTTGCCGTTTTTGATAGTTACTTCATAGACTACATCTTTGATACCATCCTTGCCCTCAGTTTTGACCTTGCGATAACCAAGCGGTTGGTTGTAATCGAGGACTTTGCGCTCAGTAAATGGTATCTTTTCTTCGACAGTCGTAACTTTTTGTCCATGATGCCAAATTTCGACCGTCATACCAGCCGCAAGCTTGGTATCGGAACGTACCGACAAAGTATCGTTAATACCGAGAGTGACACCTTTTTCTTTGAGCATAGCCCCGACTGTCGGCATCTGACTATATGCGATGACATTTGTACCATACAAATTAATAGTGAACTTTTTGGCTCGCTTGATATTCATCACCTCGGCTACACCATCAGATGATGTATCACTACTCATCGCAAAATTAACTTCATCTTCATCAACAAGGCTCAGGCCAGCCTCGCGCGCGATACCATCAGCTGTCTGACGCGAAGTAAGTATCTTGATACGAACGTCACCGTCTACTACAATGACCGGCTTGGCTCGATAAATATTAACCGTATAATTTGTAGCCAGGAGCTTCGTATCTATATCGGGCTCGACGGTGTCCTTGGGGATAACCTTGATATGAGCATCACGAATTACATCACCAACAGTGCTAGCGTGAGTCAAAATAGTCGTCGATGTACCGCGATCGTGAATAGTCACTAAGCGTCCATCTTTGGAGGAATCATCAGAATCAGCTCGAGCGGTACCGATAGATATAAAACTAATAACAGCGATAGCCGTAATGGCAATAATAAATATTCGCCGCAAATTCTGGTGGATTATATTCATCTATAAAATACCCTCGCAGTGGTACTTACTATTTTAATCTAGTTTACCCATATAGGCAAACTAGATCTTCTCTAAACGAGCGTATTCAGCGTTTAATTTTTTGGTTCCGCCGCGATCAAATTTGATAGTCACAGCTAGCCCGTCGATATCAATTATCTCACCCATGCCAAATGCGGCCGTTCGTACTCTATCACCAATATCAAACGGCAGTTCGTCACTCACGAAATCACTAGCCGCATAATCACTAGCTTCATAATTATCGGCAATCGCCACCGCCTGACCCCCTATATCGGCAATAAAACGTGAGATTTGGTTATACGAACGTTGGCCAAATTGCAGCCGTGAACTAGCATGCAGTAAGTGTAGTTCCTCGCGCGCCCGTGTCATACCCACATAGCATAGGCGCCGCTCTTCTTCGAGTTCGTCGGGGCCAGCCTCCCATACCCGCGAATGCGGAAAAATACCTTCTTCCATACCGACCATGAAAACTACCGGGAACTCCAGACCCTTAGCGGCGTGCAAGGTCATGAGAGTTACCTTTTCGTCGCCAGCATCTTGATCAACGCTAGATATCAAAGCCGCTTCTTCTAGGAATTCTTGCAAATCAGCAAAAACCTTAACCTCATTGATCAACGAACCGACATTTTCTTCGCGCTCTTCGGCCTGCGGTGTCCCGTCGCGTAGATAATCTCGATATCCAACCATCGTGATGAGTTTTTCAATGATATCAGCTGGCGCAGCGCCATCGGCTAGCATGTTTTGCAGCTTACGAAAATGCGAGCCAAGCGCGCCAAGTGATTTTTTGGCACGAGGAGTCAAACCATCAGCTTCATGCACATTATATAAAGCCTCGATAATATCCATACCCGTCAGGCCCTGCCAATTCAAAAATCGCTCCAAACTAGTATTGCCGATGCCCCGCGTCGGCACATTTACGATACGACTGAAACTCATACGGTCATTTGGCTGATATATTACCTTGAGGTAAGCGATAATATCACGAATTTCGCGACGATCATAGAAACGTACGCCACCAATCAACTGATATGGCACACGCTGCAAACGAAAAGCTCGCTCCAATGCCGCGGACTGCGAATTCATGCGGTAGAGTACGGCAAAATCACTATACCGACGAACCTTGGAATCGACCTGAGCCACTATGCGACTAGCCACCAGCCCAGCTTCTTCAGATTCGTCATACGTAGCATGCACCTCGACAGGATTGCCGCCTTTTATCTCGGTAAAAAGCTGCTTGTCAGTGCGAACTTTGTTTTTGGTAATCACCGCCTGTGCCGCGTCCAAAATAGATGCCGTCGAACGGTAATTTTGCTCCAATTTAACAACTAACGCGCCCGGAAAATCACGTTCAAAATTCAGAATATTAGTATAATCTGCCCCACGCCAACTATAAATAGATTGCCAATCATCACCAACTACACATATATTATGATCGTCATTGACCAAGTACTTCACTATGGCGTACTGCGCAGCATTAGTATCCTGATACTCGTCAATGAAAATATGACGAAAATGTTGTTGCCACTTACTGCGAACATCACTGTGATCACGCAGCAGTCGCACTACGTCGACTAGTAGATCGTCAAAATCCAGCGCGCCGGCTTTTTTGCGCATACGCTCATACGTAGCATAAATCTTGGCAATTTGCTCCATCTGCGGATAGCTGGCAATTGATTCGAGGTCAGCAGGGGATTGCAAAGCATTTTTGGCGCTACTAATCTTGCCACTGACCGTTCGAGGTTTTAGACGACTACTATCAATTGAGAGCTCTTTCATGGCTTGTTTGATTAAACTCTGTCGATCATCCTCATCATAAATCACGAAATTAGGCTGCACACCGACCTTACCCCCGTCAATTCGCAACAATCGAACACAAATACCATGAAAAGTCCCCATCCACGGCATGAAAGATCTAGGAGGGGTCGTATCTGAGGGTTGGGACGGCGAAGAGGCAACCAATCTCCATACCCTCTCGCGCAATTCACGGGCTGCCTTGTTGGTAAAAGTAACAGCCAAAATTTCATCGGGCCGTATATCTGTATTGTCCAAAATATAAGCAATGCGGTGCGTCACGGTCTTGGTCTTGCCACTACCCGCACCCGCCAAAATCAAAAGTGGCCCATCTAATTTTTGCACCGCTTCTACCTGCGATGGGTTCAAACCCCTGAGAATATCCATTTAACTAATTATACACGAGCCACTAAGCAAATGCGATGTACAGACCGACCGCTACAATAGCTGCAATAACAACCACTACTATGCCCGATATAACAATCGTAGCTGCCGAGATACCTTTTGGCTCCTCGGGTTTATTGGCACTACCAAAACTCGTACCAGTAAGAGTCTGCACGGTCGCACCCGTATCACCTGACTCTACGGATTGAATCGAACCTGACGGCGAAGCTTCCAGTGCCTGCAATTCACGCATAGTACTTGGGTCTTCTCCCGCAACATAGCCAGCATCGACAGCACGTTGAGGATCGGCGGAATTATTTGGCTGTGGTTTTTGATCATTATTTAGATTAAAATCACCGGTTGGCGGTTCACCTCCAAGTGGACGTTTTGCTACTTGCGCATTTGGCAAAAAAGGCGAAGCTACAACATCCTGAACCGGAGCCGAGTTATTCCCAGAAACACCAATATCGGGAGCTGACGACGCGGGAGTAGTCCCGGTAACGGTAGCCATATTTGACGATGGGTGTTTGACATCCATAAACATACCACCGCCAGCTGGGCGAGGAACAGACGGATTTGAAACTGGTGGAGCAACCAGATCCTGCACGGCGACAGGCTCGGGAACTACAACTGGCGCAGGAGCTGCAACCACGGGTTCGGGAGCTGCAACCGGCGGTTCGGCTAATTGAGTGGGCGCACTTACACTAGTGTCTACTGGCTGCACTGCGTCATCGAGACTAGTTTTAGTCTCGTCAGCCGGACCCATGACGGATGTTACGGCCTTGTCTAGCTCGTCAAAATCAATATCACCCATTATTTGTTCTCCTTGTGAGCATTTTCGACAATCGCCGTAAAATTAGGCACAGATAAGCTAGCACCACCTACGAGCAAGCCATCTATACCCTCGGTGTCCAAGTACGACAATGAATTATCGGCGTTTGAACTACCTCCGTACAGAACACGGACGTCTTCGGATGCTTTGTCGCCATATAAATGCGCTATCTGACGACGAATAGCCTTGATTGCTCGGCTAGCATCACCAGGCGTGGCGTTTTTGCCGGTACCAATTGCCCAGACAGGCTCATAAGCTATCGTGACATTTTCGAATTCATCGCTAGTAACATTGGCTAGCCCGCCAATCAATTGATCGCGAATAACATCCATCGTTTCGTTGTTGGCACGCTCGCGCTCAGTCTCGCCAACGCAAAGAATCGGCTTGATATTGTTGCGCAGAGCCGCCTGAACCTTGCTGCGAATTTCTTTGTCGGTTTCTTTGAAGATATGACGACGCTCGCTGTGGCCGATAATCGCATAATCGACGATGCCTCGCAGTTGACTAGCCGAAACTTCGCCAGTATAAGCACCAAAATCACGCCAATAAAAATTCTGCACCGCCAATTTAAACTGGCGACGGTTAATCTGCAAACTCAGTGACTGCACCACCAGCATAGTTGGCGCCAAAACAACCTCGACATCCATACGGACTGGCACCGTCTCGGCTAATTTATGCAAAAACAAACTAGATTCCTGAACATTCATATTCATCTTCCAGTTTGCTACAATCAGTTTCTTCGTATTTGCCATTTCTCTTATGCCTTAATAATCTTAGAATAATCCATTTTACTTATCTAGTAAACTATCTATGCCTGGTAATTTATTGCCCGCCATCAAATCCAGACTTGCACCACCGCCAGTCGACACGTGCGTGAAGCTTTCGCCATCGCGCGAATCCCATTTGAGTACAAAATCAGCCGTATCGCCACCACCAACTATCGAAGTAACGTCTGGGTGAGTCGCCAGAGACAAAGCTATGCGTGCCGAACCGTGGGCAAATTCTTCGAGCTCGCTCATACCTAGCGGACCGTTCCATATCACCGTACCAGCTGACTCGACGACCTTGCAAAATCGTTCAATTGTATCAGACCCGATATCAAGCGCGATATCATCGCTCTCTACGCTCCCAATTTTGCGCTCCTCACGCTTGGCTTTATCGCTGATTTCTTTGGCGACGGCCAAATCTGACGGCAAAATCAAAAAATCATCTGCCTTGTCGCCCGCTTTTTTGTCGACCGCCTGATATATGTCATCTAGTGTTTCCTGCTGATCAGCTTCGACTTTGCTGGCACCGACATCAACGCCTTTATATGCCAAAAAAGTATTTGCCATAGCGCCACCAATTAGAACATTATCCGATAAATCAACAAATCGCTTGACGACCTTGACCTTGTCGCTCACCTTGGCGCCGCCCATAATCGCAACTAGTGGCCGCTTAGGGTGCTCCATGGCATCAGTAATAGTCACGTATTCACGCTCCAGGAGCAGCCCGGCTACACTCGGTAATTGCAAAGTAATAGCCCGCGTACTAGTGTGGGCACGGTGAATCACCCCAAATCCATCTTGGACAAAATAATCCGCTTGGGCCACATGTGCAATTTGCTCGGCATATTGCTCGCTGTCTTCCTCCTCGCGCTTATCATAGCGCAGATTTTGGAGCATTGTGATGCTTTTTGCGGGTGCATGTTTAACAGCCTGATAAGCTTTATCGCCTATGATATCATCTACAAAATTGACGTCCTGCCCAATCAGCTTGCTCAGTACTTTTGCGGCTGGCTTTAGACTACAAGATTCATCCCAGCCATCAGGTCGGCCTAGGTGGCTAATTAACACTAGTGAACAATTACGATCCAGCAGATAACGTAACGTCGGTAAGCTCGCGCGAATTCGCAAATCATCGCTAACCTTGCCGTTTTTCATCGGTACATTATAATCAACTCGCACCAATACTCGATTACCATCGAGAGGCACGTCGCGAATTGTTTTCTTGTTGAAGCCCACCTAGTATCCCCTATATATAATTCTAATGCTATTCTATCACACGCACCCTAATCGTGTCTGTACCACCCGAAAGGCCAGGCTGACGACCACTGACAATCACCACTATAAACGGATTGATATCTTCGCCAAAAAAGCCTCTATCTTTGAGTTCTTTGGCCAGGTTGCGCCCAGCTTTTTCACCATCAGGGCGGACAAATGATTTATTAGCGTAACTTAGCGCCAGTTGCTGATACGACCGAACTTCGCTCGTGACACTAATAATTGGCAATTTAGGTCGGTGTACAGCGATATTTGCCGCAGTCGCGCCAGAGCGAGTCTCGCAAATTATAGCTACCGCTCCCACTTGATCAGCCACCTCGATAGCCGCGTGGCTGATGGCGTCTTGGATGGTGCCATTTACCTCTACTACACCCCTGAGCGGCAAAATATCAGAATGGTCCTGGGTATAAATAATAATCTTCTTCATGGCTCTCACCGCTTCGACTGGATATTTACCGCTGGCGGTTTCTTCGCTAAGCATCACGACATCTGTACCCTGGACGACCGCATTTGAAATATCGCTTGCCTCAGAACGAGTCGGCGCCAGTGAATCAACCATACTCGAAATCATCTGCGTCGCCACAATCGACAGCTTGCCGTGCTTGCGACATAATGCGATAACATCACGCTGGACAATCGGCACGACTTCGGCGCCAACTTCTATCGCGAGATCTCCACGCGCCACCATCACACCATCGCTAGCCTCGACAATTTCCTCTAAAATACCGGGTTGAATCGCGGCCTTGGTCTCAATTTTGGCTATTACCTGAGCCTGTGAACCATGAGCAAGCAAAATTTGGCGCAAATTATGAATATCATCAGCCGATTGCACAAAACTAAGCGCCACATAGTCAATATCGCTACTAGCACCAAATTCGATATCGGCCAGGTCCTTAGCTGTTAATATGTCACCCTCAAAATTGGTATCCGGCAAGTTAATACCCTTGCGACTCATCAAGACACCGTTATTTTGTACTTTTACAACAATCGCACCATCATCACGTATATCCGTCACGGTCGACTGAATCTTGCCATCAAATATATAAAGTGGCTCGCCTACTTGAACTTTTTCGGCCAGATTATATTGTACCGGCACGTATAATCCCCCATCATGTTCGGCCTCATAAGCTAGTGTAATCTCGTCGCCAGTATGAACTTCGACGTCATTTTTGAGCTCACCCAGGCGAATTTTAGGGCCCTGCAAATCTTGCAGGATAGCGATTGGTTTGCCCTTTTCGGTACTAATTCGACGAATCACATTTATGGAGTCAGTACATTCGTCGTGCTTAGCGTGACTAAAATTAAAACGAAACCCATTGACGCCCGACGCTATCAAATCATGTATAGTCGATTCATCGCGCGAAGCTGGGCCAAGTGTTGCTAATATTTTTGTTCGTTTGAAATGTGTATGCATTATATATATTTTATCACGCTAGGGTTTACTATAATTTGAAAACCCCAGCTACCTTACGGTAGACTGGGGTGTTTGTTGAGGTAGTAGCTTAGCGCTATCAATTCAGCCGGGCCTTTCCGGCCTCGTGCATGGGCTTGGCTGTGGCGTGAACCAGAGCCAGCATCACCGGGACCAGTACGACCACATTCACGGCAACGGCCGCAAGCAAGGTCGCGCTAGTTACCAGTGCTGCACCCGCAAACGCATGAGCGGCTAGTGCGCCAAACAACACGACAACTTCGATAGCCAGGAAGAACAGTAGCGGCTTGGCAATGCGCCAGCCGGCATCCTTGTCGCGCAAGGAATGCTTGATGTCCTTGATGATAGGTTGAAAGTACGAACGCTCGACTTGATCGCTACGGATATAGCAACCACGAGTGCCGTCGTCGTTGAAACGGTGCGGGTACCAAAGCCACGCACTCGGATCGAGAGGCTCCGGCATTGCTGCCGCCTGAGCCACGGTCAAAGTGTCATTCATGACACACCTCGAATCATTAGTAGTGACACCCTTGTGCTGGGATATTTACAGTATACCACTATATCAGCTGTATGTCAAATATAAGCTATTCAGGGCAAATTAATAACCCGCCTAATGGCGGGCTATTTGCTCAGTCGTGAGCGATGTAAAGAACGACCAACATATTGTCGCCACTGCGGAAGTGCTCGGCCGCAATCGCGGTACGGTGATCGACACCGACAGCGAACTGCGTCTTGCCCTCAAAGTGACTCAGATACTTGACCTGCTTCAAGGCTGGCATGTTCGGCGACACGTCATAGCCATTGAACAGATCCGGCACCGGCACATCGGCGTTGATGACGACATTCAAAGCAGCGCCACCAGCCACCGGCTGGTCCAGACCACTACCCTGACCCTTGACAGCACCGTCGGCGTAGCTCACAGAGTAACCGACATCAGTCGGCGACTCGACGACAAACGTGATTTGGTCGAAGCACACGTGCTGACCATCACGAATATCGACAATCTGCGCGTCGGGCGAATCAAACTGGTAGACATCGTCTGCCGTATCCCATGTCGACGGGTCGACATTGCCCTCGACACACGGATCAACCTTGGGCTCCAGCGGACGGAGAGTCTCCGTCACAGGAGGCAACGTCACAGTGGTAGTCTCAGGCGGTGCAGTGACCGTCTGTGTCGGCACCGGTTCAAGCGTCGGCGGGTTCAGCGTGACACCAGCCGGAGCATCAGACGGTTTCGACAAATAGACACCAAGGGCAACGGCCAACGCCACGACAACAACCGCCGCGACATAGCCCAAGGCCGCCAGAAGTGACGGCTTATTCGGTTCATTACTCAAGGTACAACTCCTATCTCGTAGAAAATGTATGGAATATTATAACTTAAATCTAAAACTATGCAAATAGACAATTAATACAACTAGAGCTCACTCACCTATCTTTCTCGGCTTTTGACTCAATCACACCAACCATATATTGACATACCCCCCCCCCCGATATGCGTAAATGGTATCAATAGCATAAGTAGG
>CAZJFK010000008.1:0-2947 GCA_964545515.1 uncultured Candidatus Saccharibacteria bacterium
ATCGACAAGGTATTTTTTTGCTGCTGTTAGTGATTCATCTCTGTTCATTATAAAACCTCCGTTTACTTACGCTTTGATTTAGACTTGGATTTGGGTGCCGACGGGCGACTACCTTTGGCGACGATACGAGTGACTGTGGCCTCAGGAGCTGCTTCTACCCTAGCTTTGGCCTTGGCCGTAGCTTTTTTGCCAGCAGTATTAGATGCTCGGTCGGCTAGTTGCTCTAATTCTTCTTCGTCTTCTTTGAGAATATAGTGCTGCTGAATAACAGCTACGATAGTGGTCGTCAGGTAATAGACAGATATAGCGCCAGGTAGGCTAATCATGACGAAGAACATAAATACTGGCAGACCGTAAATCATCTTGCCCATAATAGCGCTATTGATTTCGCTCTGGTCAGCTTGCTTGCCCTCGCCAGCTTCACGCAAAATATCGCGCAGGCGCTTTTTCTCACCGGTCATCGGTAGAGTTTGTTTACTCTGAATAAACTGCCCAACAGCTGCCAGTGCCGCGATGACAATCAAAGCTATACTGACGCTTTTGCCAGAAAAAGCGGTGTGTGTTAGATCAATAACACCTAGGAATTTTTCATTAAATAGGCTTGGATTATCAACTATATGTTTGATACTATCGATATTCTGCAAAAACCCATATGTAAAATCATGGATACGCTCTCGTTCCATTGAAAAAATACGAATAACGTAATATAGCGCGATAAAGATTGGCAGCTGAATAACCATAATACCAATCGAACGAAATGGTGAAACGCCATGTTCCTTGTATAGTTCCATCATAGCCAAACTCTGAGCCTGTTTGTTGCCTTTGGTACGTTTTTTGATTTCAGTAAGCTGCGGCTGTAATTTGCGCATAGCTTTGGTCTGGTGAAGTTGCTTCTTGATAAGCGGGTGCATAGCTAGTCGCAGTAAAACTGTAAATATGATGATGACTATACCAAAATCAGCGTTTGGAATAACGGCATAAAAAGCCATCAAAAGATTAAAGATTGGTTGGACGATCAATAGTTCAAAAATATTCATTACTCACACTCCACGACTACGGCTAATATTGTAGTATCTATTTTACTACTTATCGGCTATTTTTTATAGAGGCCCGCCGATTGAAGTAATTTGCCAACAATCGTGCGAAGTTCTATGGGTGAAACCGTCAAAATATCAGGTGATGTTATGATAAATACCATGTCAGTATCGTGTTTGATGTCGTCTAGTTGTAGACGCACTACTTCGAATATGCGACGGCGAATACGATTACGGCGAACTGCACTTTTGTAGATTTTTTTACTAACCACTACGGCTACACGAGGAGTTTTTTGCTTGGGATGATCAATATATTTGAGGGTTAGATAGCGTGAACGAACAGCCGTCCCACGAGTATACAAATAGCGCAAGCTACCATGACCATGAAATCGATTACGAAAAGCTAACATAAACTTATATAAGTATAGCAAAACTCCGCTGGTAAAAGCGGAGTTTTGATTAGATTGATACCTTGGCGCGGCCTTTTAGTCGGCGGCGTTTCAGCACAGCACGGCCGGCCTTTGATGCAATCCTAGCCCTAAAACCGTGAGTTCGAGCACGGTGACGGGTATGAGGTTGGTGTGTCCTTTTTGGCATAACTCTATAACTTTACACCATTTTAGATTAATTTTCAAGGGTGAGAACGAGACTTATAACTTAATTGACGAATAGTCGACTATACGTCTAGGTAGTTGACCATATTCACCCTATTGTGGGCTAGTTAGTAAAACTTTCCACTTTTGTAATGATTTTATCCACATGTTTTACAGTGGTGGTACTAAAATGTGGAAAAAATCATATCAATATAGGGTACCAAGTATTTTTACACCTATCAGGTTGTGGAAAACTATTTTTGTAGGTTATACTATGGATAGTTACAGTAAATCGAGAGGGAGCAAGGTGCAGAATAGTTTGTGGCAAAGTGTCTTAGGTGAAATCGAAACGCAAATTTCGGAGGCTAACTTCTCGACTTTTCTAAAAGACACTGAATTAATCGAGCAAATCGCAGACAGTGTCACAATCATGGTTAAAAACGTATTTGTCATCAGACAGTGCGAAAAAAAATACTCTGGATTAATCAAAGAAACTCTAGCGCACCATGGTGTAAATATTAGTCATATCAATTATGAGCTACCGAAAACTAGTACCAAAAAGACTGTTAATCGCGAGACAACTTACGATGAGATAGCGGCCACTCGCCCTACTCGTATCACTAATACCTCGACCAGTGGACCTAGTGCTCCGACGGCTACCCTAAACCCAGTCTATACTTTTGATAGTTTCATCGTCGGATCAAGTAATGACCTAGCAAACGCCGCATCGCAAGCTGTCGCTGCCGAACCTGGCACAAAATATAATCCACTATATCTATATGGTGGCGTAGGTCTAGGTAAAACTCACCTAATGCAAGCTATCGGCAATGAAATATTACGAAATAATCCTAATGCGAAAATACTATATATAAACACTGAAACTTTCGTCAAAGAATATGTCGATATGATTCGTTTCAAGAAAAAAAGTATGAGTGACAAATATAGAACTGTTGATGTGCTCATCGTAGACGACATGCAATTCATCGCTGGCAAAGAAAAGGTCCAGGAAGAATTTTTCCATACTTTTAACGCCCTACATCAAGCGAATAAACAAATTATCATCAGTAGTGACAAGCCTCCAAAGAGTATACCTACCCTAACCGAGAGGCTTCGTAGTAGGTTTGAATGGGGTATGTCAGTAGATATCCAGATGCCTGATTTTGAGACACGAGCGGCTATCATCGAGACAAAGGCTGCCCTGAAAGGTTTTGATCTGGATAGGCAAACAGTTGAATATCTAGCCAAAAACTTCAAAACAAACATCCGTGAACTAGAAGGTGCACTAAATCAATTACTAGCTTTTTCGGAGATGCGTAACGT
>CAZJFK010000008.1:2957-29924 GCA_964545515.1 uncultured Candidatus Saccharibacteria bacterium
AACGTCCAACCAGACCTATCCACAGCCGAGGGCCTACTGGGTAATGTTCGTCGTTCGCGCCCACAGCACGTCACTGCCAAACAAATCGTCGATCGCACAGCTAAGTACTTTTCACTAGCGACCAATGAAATGACTAGTGACAAGCGCGATAAACATATCGTCACACCACGTCAAATAGCTATGTATCTACTACGTAGTGAATTACATCTAAGCTTCCCTAAAATCGCCGAAGAGCTAGGTCGCAAAGACCACACCACAGCTATGCATTCTATCGAAAAGATTGAAAAAGCCATCAAACTAGATTTCACTATCCGTGAACAAGTAGCAGATATCCGGGAGCGGCTCTATGCATAACACGTGGAAAACTATAGGAAAACTTGTGAAATATCAGTGGAGCAGTAGTGTACGATCATCCACAGAAACGACACAAAGTAGCAGGGTCATAAATACACTAAGTGCAAAACTACCCACCAAGCCACATTTTATCCTAATCTCACTCGCAACTTTATACACAGCCAAAAACTACACATTTACATCTGTTAGATCGCTACTTATCCGCACTTTCCACAGGACCTATAACTACTACTATTATTTATATAATTAATAACAACTATAATAATAAGGAACATCATGGAGCTTACAGTCACACAAGAAAATCTATCCAAAGCCCTAGCCATAGCTTCGCGAATTGCAAGTACTAGGACTCAATTACCTATTCTAAGTAATATTTTATTTAGGGCTGATGAAAATCAACTCATGATAGCCGCGACAAATCTAGAACTCGCTACCACGCAATACTTAGGAGCAAAAATAGCTGGCAACGGTGCTATAACAATCCCGTCACGCTTGATTACGGAATTTGTATCTAACCTACCCAAGACTAACGTCACACTCAAAGTAGACAAAGACAAAATACATATTACCGCCGATGGTTATAAATCTATTATTAATGGTGTCGTGGCCGATGATTTCCCGGAGCTACCAGTAATTGATGAGAAAAAAGCCGTTAGTTATTCATTTGACCCAAGTGTGTTGAAACAAGCTATCAATCAAACAATCCTGACAACTAGTAATGATATGTCTCGCCCAGTCTTGACGGGCGTGTATTGGCATTCGCATGAAGGTTACCTATATCTTGCCTCGACTGATGGTTATAGGCTAGCTGAGCGCAAGCTAATCAAGACTACAAGTGAGCTATCGGCTATTGTCCCAGCTAGTACTCTACAAGAAGTCTTGCGAGTGCTTGATGAGGGTGACGAGATGGTGGTGCTGTTTGATGAGCTACAGGTTAGATTTAGGATCGGCAATACCGAGATAACTAGTCGCTTGATTGATGGTAATTTTCCTGATTTCAGACAACTGATTCGCGATGAAGCCGAGACGGAGATTATAGTAAAACGTAGTGATTTTAATCAGATAACCAAGGTGGCGGGACTATTTGCTCGTGATTCTGGCGGTAGCGTGGCTATCACAGCTAGTCATGATGACGGTAAATTATCGTTACATTCAGTGGCTAGTGAGATGGGTGAAAACACATCAGAGACAGCTGCCAAGGTAACGGCCGATGGCCAGGTGACTCTAAATTCTAGATACCTCCTAGACGCACTGAGTGTGGTTGATGCTGACGAAGTGTCATTTAGTTTTAGTGGCAAGCTGTCACCGTGCGTACTCCGAAACGCTAGCAAAAAAGATGTTGATTATCGACATGTCGTAATGCCTTTGAAGAATTAGAATGATAATAAAATCGCTCAAAGCGGCCAATATGCGTGTGCGTGATAGCCTGGTGGCTGATTTTTCGCCGAACGTCACGGCTGTCTATGGCGAAAACGGTACTGGCAAAACTACCCTACTCGAAGCTATCACTATCGCCCTACGCGGCAAATCGTTTCGCGGCAGCGACCGAGAGATTATCAAACATAGCGCCGAGTGGTATCGAATAGAGATAGTAACTAGTGACGGTAGTCGAGTGGTTAAATACCAACCAAATGCCGCGAAATCGAAGCAATTTATCGTAGACGACAAAACAAGCGCTAGGCTGACTGCTGCCGATAAATATCCAGTAGTACTATTTGAGCCAGATGATCTCAGGGTTTTGCACGGTTCACCAGCTCGTAGACGGGATTTTATTGATAAGTTTGCAGCGCAGCTAGTACCTGATTATTCGCGGGTTTTGAGCCGATATAACCGCGCGCTCATACAGCGCAATAAATTACTTAAACAGTCCGGCAGCGACAACGAGATATTTGCCTGGGATGTAAATATATCTCAATATGGGGCGCGTATTATCGAGGTTCGTACGAGGTTAATCGAACGATTAAACGAGCGGCTAAGTGATATATATAATACGATTAGCCAGACCGACGACAAAGTCAGTGTGCATTATTCGCATACTCTGATTGGTAACATCGAGCAGAAATTGATGAATGATCTATCTGCGAATCATAGCCGTGATCAAATACTAGGCTATACCAGTACTGGCCCTCATCGGCACGATATACTTTTTAGGCTCAACGATATGCCAGCCGAAGAAGCTGCATCGCGTGGTGAGGTACGAACTATTATTCTAGCGATGAAATTCATCGAAGTAGATTTACTCCAAGAAGTCACTACTCACCCGCCTATCATCCTGCTAGATGATGTATTAAGTGAACTAGACGGCAAGCGCCAAAAGCAACTTTCGACACGATTCAAAAACCATCAAATAATCCTTACTAGTACCGACTTACCCAAAGGCGTGA
This sequence comes from uncultured Candidatus Saccharibacteria bacterium, assembly GCA_964545515.1. GTDB lineage: Bacteria > Patescibacteriota > Saccharimonadia > Saccharimonadales > Saccharimonadaceae > UBA2112. Next base: position 5,696 of record CAZJFK010000008.1, read on the forward strand.
CTGGCGCCAAAAAAATAAAACTAACTAATTAACTATCGCTACCAGGTAGACTAACCGAGCGATTAATGTCGCTGAGTACAGGCTTGGGTACACTAGGATAATCCGGTGCCGATAAAATAATCGTCGGTGGTGTAGATAGTAATTTCCACTCACCATCTGATTTTTGCATAAGTACACGCAAACTGTCGCGATTCATATTGTCGCGACCGTGATATATCAAGATAGCTCCGTAGTATTGATTGCGATATAACTTCTCGCCGGTAATAGTATAGTCAGTTTTAGTTAGTGGATATTTATTTGATAGTAATGAGTGAATCGCACTAATTTCCTCTGATAATTTGAGAGTCTCTGTATCTTTTTGAGTAGGTTTTGGTGTGCCAGTCTCAGTCTCAATAGTCGTATCCTGTTGTTTGGTGGATGGTTCTACGTTTGCTGTTAGGGCACCATAGGCAAAAGCACTAATAGCTACTATAAACGTTACGATTACTAGTAATTTTGTATCTGGTAGTTTCATGATTTCACCTCGCTTTTTGGTGGCGCTAGTGGATTTACGAAATCTTTGAAATTTATTTTGAAATCTGTCGGGTCGTAGCCTAGCTTACGAATTTGTTCTAAGGCAAAAAATCGATATCGTGGCGAAGGTGTAGCGACTGTGAGGGTGATAGAGCTGTCGGGATTTTGAATATAACCAATCGTAAAATAGGGGTCTTTAAAAGGTAAATTACTAATAATGGGATTACGGTTTGACAGATATTTTCCACTCGCCCCAGCTTCGAGTGCGCCGTATTTTTCGTTGGCTTTATATAAATCTAGATTAGATTTTACCCAAGCCTTGGCTTTTTGTGATTCAGGTTCGAGTGAAAAAGTTGCGACGTTTACATCTTTTTCGGGTGACAATATTACACTGCGACTTTGTGATTTAAATCCAGGTTTCGATACTTTGACGGTATAAGTACCAGGAGTGATCCAATGCGAGCCATTGCTATACTTAGACCCGTTAATCGTAATAGTCGAATCGCTAGGCACAATGGCAAGCTGTAATTTAACCTTGCCACTATGTGATATTGCCGTAAATATAAACCAAAAAACAACAAGCCCAATAATAATTGCGAGAATTGCTTTTAGTAGGCGGGAGTTTTTGTGAATAAAATCGTAATACATATATCTATTTTGCTACATTTAGATTAGTTTTGATACGATACCAGCGAAAACTTGGGTCGGTTATACCCTCGCTACCAGCCATTGGCGCACGTTCGGGGCCAGGTATTGAGGCCGAAGCTATTTTGCTTCCAAAACCAGGAATATCACCGACATATATATAGGTATGATGATCGTTGATGGCTACATCGCCAGGCTGGCGGTCAGTGGCGTCGGTGGCACTAATTGGTTGCCAATTAGCTCTCATCCAGGCTTCTTGGGCTATCGTATTTCCGGCACCTTTGTTAACATAACTGCCGTAATTGTAGCCCTTGTCAAAACCGCTATCGATAATGAGGGTCGTCACGAATCCTCCACAGTCATTGCCGGGTATATGTGTACCACCAACATACCTACCCTGTGCGAGAGCTTGATTGACTGCTGCCGAATAGGCTGGGGTCTGGTCGATGGCGCTAACCATGCGGCCATCGGCTTCGGGTAATTTATTGGTTGGGCTAGTGATATATTGCGACCAAGCATATTGTTTGACCATACCTTGTAAATCGCCGTTACCGTACCCGCTAGCCGTACAAGCTCCACTTAGGTTGCTGCCAGATGTTGTACTGGCGAGCTCCGATATCTCATTGCCATTGTCACTTGTCGACCCAGATAGAGCTGGTGCGTCCATGAATTGCGCATAGACTTTAGTAGCATTGCCGCCACGATTGTTTAGTACGGCAGCACCTGTATCAGCTGAGCGTTCATATCCATCATGAAAAGCCACGGCAGCATCACTAGGAGTATCGGTGGCTTTAACTGCTACTAGTGTTTGTGGATAACTGCGAGTTAATTCGTCCCAGGCGTATGCGAGTTGAACGCCTAGGTCGGTGATATCGACACCTAGTTCACGTGATTTATTGACGAGTCCTTGCTGGCGACCGCCGCTTGTCCATTGTGCTAGACCAAATCCTACGCCCGATGTAGGTGTAAATCCACTATTTGGCTCGGCATGTCCCCCACCCTGGATAATTGTTGGATCTAGCCCGCTTTCGGCCATGAAATTACCGACTATACCACTAGCTTGTGCCAGTGTAAGTCCGTGGTCCATGAAGAATTTTAGTATTTTCTCGGTGTTATCTTTGCCGTTTAGGGTTATGTAGCCGGTAGCAGTTCCACTCGTGCAGGTCGGATCGTAGAATAATATGTCATTGCCTGAATAAAATTGTTGATCAACAACACCAGCTGCATATGCAAGTGATGTAAATTGATTGAATAGCAATGCAAAAAGTGAAGCGGCTAAAATTAAACGTTTCATAGTGACCTACCTCGGATTTCAGATTGAGTTTGTAGGAATGTATTAGTTGGATCGGTCGGCGCACCGCTACTTAGAGGGCTTCCGTTCCATAGCTGAAAATACAAATACGGTCGACTACCGCTACCTTGATTACCGATGCGACCAATTTGCTGACCCGCTTTAACTGTATCTCCTTGGTGGACTAGAACGCCGTCAGTATTTAGATAAGCATAAACTGACGCAATATCTTTGCCTTTATATTTATGGCTGATCACAATCCAATTACCATACTGAGATGATGGTCCGGCCGCGATTACAGTGCCATCTCGGACACTAAATATCGCTTGCCCGACAGTCGCAGAATCGGTACTAGCCGCTAGATTTATACCCTCATGACCTGGCTGATAACCAAAGGTTATGCCGTCATCTATATCGACAGGCAGTGCCCAGCCGTCTTTGCTGACCTGAGATTTTTCGCCGTCAGTATAGCCAGAAGTTCCAGGTGTGTTGCTAGTTGAATCGGATTCGTTCATAGAATCATTAATTGATTTATCCATAGTATAGGCGCGGAAGTGTGTATTAAGGCTACTTAGTTTAGGATCAATACATTCTGCGCCTGTTGTCGTGCCGTCTTCGTCTGTCTCACCCCAGCCTACGCTACGGTTTACACAGTTTTTGAGGAATTTTACATAGTTCCAACTAGCTCCATTGTCATTTACTACACCGTCGGAACCGATATTATTGGAATTAATCATCCAGAGGACATTTTGGATTGGATCGATGGATAATTCGGCAGAGCTCATAGCGTAACGAATTTCACAAAAAGGCCCAGCATCGATACCTAGGGCTTGATACATCTGGTCGTTACATTTGCCGAAGTAATTTGTTGGTGTTGCGGCATAGGCAGGTTTTAGGATACTACCAAAAGTACTAGGTATAAATGCAATTGTATTCATGATAGCCGCCCAGGTGCCTGATGATGATCGCTGTATATATGGCACTAGACTGGCGGCAATTGAGCCCATGAATGAGTTTGGATTATATATATCAAATGGAGTGTTGCTAGCTAAGCGACGGTCAATACTGTTGTATTTGGCTTTGGTTTGATTATTTAGGGCTAGATAATCTTTGCCGCTAGTAGTGGTTACTGGTTCCATGCCGCGAGCCTGAGCGGTGGCACCTAGTACACTGGCGGTTCCGACATACGCGGCGTCACCACTGTCGTATCCGGATATGTCTTTGAATACGTCACCGGTTATGATGTCGGCTAATTGTGATTCAATGAGTGGCATGATGAGCGCTATTCCAATTGATGCTCCACCTAAAATTACTGTTGATACACCTAATGTGGCTACGCCCGTGATAAATCCGGCAGCTAGTGCACCGGCACGTACAAACCAACTCTGAATAAACCCACAAGCGTGCGATATAGTAAAAGGATTACCTGAGCCACCGGTTAAAACCTTGGATATATTATTCATAACACTGTCAATAATGGCCGGCGACCCAGCTCCGGCTAACATATAACGAGCATCACCAGAATTAAGTGGTCCGACTGTTTCACCCGAGGCTATCTGGAAGCCTTTGGAATCAAAAGCATTGCCAGTGTTTGGATTATCAATGGTTGGTACGTCTCCGTTAGCTGTCTGATTAATTTTGGATTCATCGAGTACTTTGTCGCCTGATGAATCGGTATTCATGAGCGTATCACCGACAAATGTAATCTCACCTTCGGTGGCATCTCCAGCTTTGATTTTATCGGCTGGTGTCAAAACCATCGCCATGGCATAGCGTGAGCTTTGAGCGGCTTTGATCATTTTACTGAGAGCCGAAACATGTCGGACGCCGTTATATACTGAGCAAGCTAAATCGGCACCGGCGTCAATCATAACTCCTTTGGCGACAGCTTCTTTGAGCACTCCGGCGGAGCCGCCTTTGCTGGCGTAGTCTTCGACACGGTTCTCTATTGCTTCGGCGGATTCTACCTGACTCTTGGTTAGGCGATTGCCTTTTTCGTCTTCGTAGATAGTATTGCCATCTTTGTCGGTACTAGTTATGACTGATTTGGCTGAACTATTTTCGAGTCCACCTACTGTGCGATTAACTTTGTTCATGCGCTCTTTGTTGTTTTTGCCAGATATATCGGTGTTTTTGGTAATTTTGAGTTTAGTTAGGATTTTGCTAAAAAGTGAGTCTGATAGTCCTGTGTATTTTGGATTATAGCCTTTTGTCCAAGCGGTTTTGAAATCGACGTCACTATCTAATGCCGCTTGTAGCTGACTGCCGTTTGTAAAAGTTACGGTTTTGCCGGTATCGTTAGTAAAACTTATTTTGGTCACTTCACCCCGGGTACTAGATGTCATATCGCGATCAATTTTGATACCACTACGGTTTTTTTCGAACTTTTGAACCTGGCGATTAGTCATGTTTTTGAAATCTTCACAGGCTGTCAGGCCTTTGCATGGCGAGCCTTTGGTTTTCATTTTGGCTTTGAATATCATTGAAGCACGAGAGTCCATGGCGTGTAATTGGTCATTGAGTGAGCTGGTTAGAACTTCTTTCATCTGGACGATAGCGATACTTGGACCACTTAGGATAGCAATAGTGCCACCGCCAAATATAAGTGCCATAGTAACAGCAATAGCGCTCGAGCTACGAGTAATTTTGGATTTTAGACTAAGTCTTTTTTTGGTTGGTGAAGTAGCGCGACTAGGTGTTGATGGTTGTGTTTTTTTGGTACGGAGATTCGGCCTAGATATGGGTTCAGTAGAGCGCTCTAAACTATCGACTTTGTGAGCTGATGAGTGTTCTTGGGTATCGCCAAGACTAGTCCGACTAGTATTGTACGGATTAGCTCGGTCATCCACCCTTTTATCGATATCAAAAGGATTATTCATAATCTAAATTAACAGATATATTTTAACAGAAAATTGAAAAAAAGTACAGAAATACGCTAAGTATTGTAAATATGTCTAATTATGATGATTGCCAGGAATTTTGGAGCGATTTAACATCAATTTTACCTGGCGTGATATGACGTACTATCGAAAGTGGAGCGCTCTTTGGAAGATCGGCTTTGCTGACAGATATCTTTGGCTCTGCAACTACCGCCCACCTATCGGATTGTTTGTGTAGTACTGAATATAATGTATCGCGACTTTGTTGCCCTTTGCCTGTGTATCTAAGCGTGACACTCGCCCAGTTACCATCGCCGTATAATCTGATATCAGTAGCGGTATATAGTGACGAAAGGTTTTTGTAGCTACCTGCCAGTGAACTGTAAATAGTTGATGATTCATTATTTGCCATATTTCTAAGGGTGGCCGAGAGCTTATCGACAGATATTGTGACGTTCTGAGAGTTATCCGAGGCATCAATAACGGTCGAACTAGGTTCGATATCACTACCCGATACCTCGGCTATATATACGTCTTTTTTTACCGTGTATGAAACATCACTGACGATGGTTGATATAGATTCACCACTCCTGGTGTAGTTGCCGGAATTATCTACAGATGTGTGATACAGCTGTACGGTCGCATTACTTACGGCATTGTAGTGCACTTTAATATTTACAGTGCTAATAGTCTCTGCGGGCGGATTCATAATATAAACTAGGGCTATAATACTGCCAAAAATAATCACAGATATTAGCGCGATATAGCGAAAAGTCCCAGACATTAGACGCCCTCTTTCTTGATTAAGGGTGATTTAAAATCAGGGAATTCAATCTTGTGGTTAATTGTCACCTCTGGGTCTTTGCTGATTAAATATTGCAAAGCGTCATTTCTATCTAATGGAAATTTGGCAAAAATCTTGATAATAACAGGATTATTGCCGTCTCGATCGTATGATATGGAATAGTAGTTATCTGTATATGGCAGGTATTCAGCGATCTTGTTATTTGCTTGATATTCCGTTTGTTTGCTGGTTGACACGGACGTTTCTGATTTTGCTTTGTGATATGAGGTGGATACGGTGTATAGATTGTAAAACAAAAACAAAGCAGCTATAAGTAGAAGTATTGAAACAATAGGTCCTGATAGGAAGTTGCCTATTTTTCTGACATAAATAATCAACTCTTCCATGTTATTTACCCATCTCGACTGATTTATTAAATACTAACGAGCTATTGTCATAGAGCATCAATTTGAGTTTATCGTTGATACGCTGAAGTTTGGCGTCTAAGATTACTGAAGTATCTTTGATACTGAGTTTGAAACTAAAGGCTCGCGAAGATTTATCATAGGCGACTGATTCGGAGTTGATGGTATAGACTAGGTATTTTTTTGGTCCGTATATAGTCTTGGTGTAGATATCTATTAATCCTTGCATAGCTTGATATTCATTGACGGTTAGGCCTAAATCGAATATCTTGCTGTCTGACAGGACAGTAGGTTTATACCCTGATTGAGGTATGATACTTTTGTCGTGTGATGTGTTACCACTGACGACTATATTGCCAGTGTCTTTGTCGACAGTTTCAATGGTTTGGTTTTGTTTGTTTGATGAAACTATCTGTATACAAATAGCTACGACACATAAGATGATAACTAATATGATATTGATTGTCATTTGTCTTTTATTCATTTTTCATCCTAATTAAATACCCACATATTTGCTAGTCCCGCAGCTTGAAGTTCAGCTGGTGTATAGGCGGAGCTTTCTGGTGATTCGTTTGCTAGTCCTGGGGCGGGATTTGCTATTATTATTTTGCCGTCTTCGGTCACGCCTCTACCTACGATGATGTGTCCGCCGCTTGAAAATGGTTTGGATCCAGTACCAGATATAGTTAATAAATTACCAGCTTTGAGTGCGGCTATGGCCATGTCAAAATTTGTTCCTATGTCGGTAACATTCATACCCCAGTGCGAACCAGCTTGGGCAAACCCAGTCCAGACGATACCATTACTTGACCAGGTTCCTTGCTCTTGGAGATATTGGGCGACTACGTCGGGTGTGACACTTTTGTCTTTTTTGGTTGCGATGATCATTGCAATCGATGTCGGGCCGCAGCCAGCGGCGGCAACAGGGAGACCACTTGTCTGCCACTGCGGGTCGTTTTGGTTGTAGTATACAAAGTCACCACTAGCGCCACTACCGGATGAACAGGCGCTACTACTTCCACCTACGGCTGTGCCTTGTGATAGAGCTGTGGCTCCGGCGGCGTCTTTGCCAGTCATTTCTTTGTAGGCCGTTTCAGCGGCTTCGGGTCGGCCTTTGTCTTCACCTGTTGCGGTATTAGAGCGTTCGAAATAATCATGGAATATTTTGGCTGCTTGAGCTGGACCGGAGCCGGTATATTGTGATTTTTGTGGGAAATCAGCACCGTTTAGGACGTCGTATAGTTTGACTCCATCTGGTAGTTTAACGCCATCACTGCGACCTATTGGGCCGCCATCTTCCATCTCATGCCACATGAAATCAAGCTGTACTTCTAAGCAGTCCCACGGTTTTCCGGCCTGAGCGGCAAAAGCGTCTAGATTTGATTTACGATCACACCATTGCACAAATCCTCTACATCCTATTCCGTTAGTAGCTTGCGGCATGTAGTTTGATTCTTTGAATGCATTACCGAGTATTCCAGCAGCCGCCTCGTCTGTTAGACCCTTACTTTTGAGATAGTTCCAAATCTGTTTTTCGTTTGCTTGACCGTCAGTTTGACTACCACAGCCACCACCATCCCCAGACGCTGTGGATTGAGATGTCCCACAAGTACTACCCTCGCCGTAATAAATGATATCGTTTTGGGCTTTGTCTATTTCTAGGGTAGCGGCATAGGAAGTTGGAATAGAAATAATATATAGCGCCGCCATCAAAAGTATAAACAGCCTCTTGTAGACACTTAATCGAGAAGAGATCATTTAATAGCCTTTCTGACGCTGTCGGGTAGGTCGACATGTGTAAACGAAGTTCCTGGTCCAGCATAGATAGATAGACCGCCACTATCACCGTTATCTTTTAGTATCACCCAAGCTACACCGACACTTGGGTCTACGCTATTTACGATCTTGACTACATACCATGCTTGATCAACACGCTTAACATTTATTATATTGAAATTTGGTTTTCCGGCAGATGTTCGGAGTGAGGATGAACCGCTGGTCAATGTTTCAGTTATCTCGCTACGATTACGCTCATGAAGTGATACAACTCCGCTATCGGGTGAGTAATACAGATCACCATTATCATCTTTTAGACTGTCTTTGTCTCCGGTTGAGGGAGTATTTGATGGTGTATCCGAAGTAGATGGACTGTCTGAACTATTATTGTCATTGATAGAAATATTAGGTGAACCGTTAGGATTATCAGTCTGGCTTTTTTGGCGAGACAGTAATATATATGAAACGACACCTATTACTATAAGTACTGTAATTAATATCGATATTAATATTTTCTTGTTCATAGTTATTTCTTCGCCCTATATGCCGCTATGGTTTTACTATACTCCTGAGTACTATGTCTAATCTGATCTGCGATAGGTGCATTTTCTGTCTCGGCATCGAAAATCTTGAACGTTTTTGATCCAGGGTCATTGGACTCGACGATGGCTACATGTCCGCTAGATGTTACGATATCTCCTTGCTGGGCTTGTTCGAGCGGTATTGCCGACCAGTGTGCACTAGAAGCAAATCCGCCGGGGGCTACATAGGCTTCGTCTTCGACACCCATGGCTTCGACGAAAGCCATACGTACTAATCCAGAACAGTCGAGTATGGCAGTACCTTTGGATATTGCACCACCGTTGAATTTATTGATCCATTCCTGAGCGTTTGGTACGTCGCCATGCCCACCGCCATATTTATATCCATAGTCGTCGTATTTCAGGGCGCAGAAATAAATATTCTTCGTATTGCCAGTTGAATCGCAAGTGCCGTCTGGACTTGGCTCGGTGCTTAGTCCTGATTGTTGCTGGCTCTCCTCGCTCCAACAATTGGTGGTTTCTTGCATCGTAGCTATCTGCATACAGATATTGGTGTACATCCTAAACATTTGCATCATCTTGGTGTTTTTTGTGCATTGTTCGCCGGTATACCACAATTGGTCGCGGTTAGAGCCCTCTTCGACACCCTTGGTTGTAGTACCCCAGTAAGAGTCGGCGCCTTTGGTGCCACCCCAGGTCGTCTCGCTGGAACTAGTCGATCGAGCCTCGGTGCAATACTGTAAATATTTGAGATACTGATCGCCGATAGGTTTGCCGTCGTCATCGATAGAGCGTTTGGATGATGTGTCTTCGTCGCCCTCATATGAGTCGTCTTTTGTGCCTCCGGCTGTTTCGTTTTTGGACTGATCCTTGCTCATGTAATCGATAACTTTGTCGATCACATCACTTGTCCCATTTGCCTCAGCTTCGGCTTGGTCTAGCTCATAGTTCGGCATCATGGTGGCAATTGAGCAGAATTTATCACCGATAACGCCTATTGCTTCTAGGTCTTTGTCTTTGCAGTCATAACGTTCCTGTTGATCAAAAGCAGGCTGGCTATATAGGGCATAGGCATTGCTGGTAGTAGCTAGTTTGAACGAATTTGGTATAACACCTAGAATTGTCGCTAATTTGTTGAAAATAGATTGATTAGAATAGGTAGATACGGGTATTTGTTTGACGATTGATCCTAGGAATGAATATTGATTCGTCGCATCAAACGGTGTATCGCGAGCGTTATATATCTCAGCCGCAATGTATTGGTTGTTTATATCATCGGTTCTAGTGATATAGCCTTGGGTTTCGGCGACCGATGTGGATGGTCGTAGACCTGATGCGGTAGCGGTAGTGCCGAGCATGGCACCGGCTCCGGCGGCAATAGCATCACCAGCGTCAACACCATTTAAGTCGGATCCAGTGATGAAGTTTTCGGCGATTTTCATGCCTTGTGTGAGCATTTGATTTCCGAAGTATGAAATAGCAAGATTTGTTACAACTCCGGCTGCTACCCATCCGACTGCTGTTCCGCAACCCTGTAACCCCTGGGCATTTCCAACTATAACAGATGCACAATCGGCTAGTATTGCTACAATTCCAGCAGTAGCTAACACAGGGTTTTGCATGGTTTTACAGACGTTACGAATAATTGCTTTGCCGTTGTGAGTATTCTGTATAGCCCCATTGAAGGTAGATATTTTTTCGAGGTAGTCACTTGCTTTATAGGCGGCACTACCTTTTTCGCCACCAATCATCCAGGTCTTGGCAAAATCCTGTAGATTGGCACGGTCACCATAAGCTGCTATTTTGTAACCCTCACTATCGGTAGCTGTCAGTCCAAACTTAGGGTTCTCAGCACCTTTTTTGTAAGGTTTACCGTTCCAGGTTACGTCTTCGGTTAGTTTTTCGTTTTTCTCAGAGGATACTAGACGGCTAGATAGATTATCGACAACTTCGGGTTCTATCTTGCCACCGTCTTTGATCTGATCAGCAGCCTGTAGCCATGGCAAGGCAAAGCTAACCAATTGATACATGCGCACTAGTTTGAGTGCAGCGACAGCAACCCGAGTCGAATTATATGCGGTACATATACCACTAACTGCTATACCTACCATGTTTCCTACGGATCCAGCGGCAACCTTTTTTAGTCCGCCGGTTTTTTTGCCTTCTTCCTGTATTGTTTTTTGCTCTTTGGTTGGTGTTTTACCGGATTTTGCCTCTTCTTTGGTTGTGCCACCCGATTTTTCATTGAAGCTTTTGTCAATTTCGGCCTTGGTTTTGCCTTCTATGGGGGTAGCCTTGGAGAAATGGAAGGTTTTTTCGAGAATACCATTGAACCGGTCATTTAAAAAGAAAGCCGATCTAGGATTGAAGGCTTTGATAAAAGACGCTCGCGCGGTGATTTTGTTTTTGGTATAGCCAATAAACCCACCACCCGTCGTAGTGACGTGGCCATCAGGAAAAGTTACTTTGTCGACCAGGACTTTTTTACCTTTGATATCAGTTTTTTTGGCTGGTTCTTTGCCATCGTTATCAGACGGTGAACCTTTGTTTTTTTCGTCAAGTGTAGTGTATCGATCCTCGGTGACCTTGCCGTCAGCGTCTACGATTTTCCCCTCGACTTTATAACCGGCTTTTTCGAGATTTTGGATTTGTTTTTCGTTCATCGAGCTAGCGCGACATTTTATCTTGATACCCGTACATGGTAGACCCTTGGCGCCTATCATATGCGAGACGGTAGCTCTCGAAAAGAATATATTTGTACGCGTGCCGTCGGCACGGTCATTATGAAATATCTCCTTGAGATTGATTAGGATCGAACTACTAATTAGGCCGGTACCGCCGCCAATTCCAAAGACAGCGAGTAGCATTAGTCCTACAACGGCACCAGATGGTCCACCTTTTAGGAATCTGCTCATCATTTTGCCGGATAGGCCGGTCATACCCATGGCCTCGCTAGCGGCTTTGTACAGAGAGCTTGGGTTTTCTTCTTTGTCTTTTACTTTTTCATTACTACCCTCGCCGCTATCACTACTCTCGTTTTTGGCGTCGTCTTCGGATTTATCACTCACCTTTTCGCCGTTTTTGCCTTCATATGGAGTATTCCAGCTGGCGTTTAGGTCGGCTAGCTCTTCTTCTTTTGCGGTTTTGTTGAACTTCTCGTTGTAGTTTTTGTCGGCTACGTTTTGAAAGTCGGATTCATTTCCGGCTTGGTTTTCGTATTTCTGGAGGTCATCTACAAGTGCCATAAGCTAATCTAAGCTCCTGGTTGCTCGTTTGGATTAGGCGGAGCCTGCTGTTGTTGCTGTTCTGCTGCCAACGCTTCCATACGTTTTTGCTCTTCTTGCTGAATCTTCTGCATAGGATTGGTGGTAACTAGCTGGTGTTCGGTGCGACTAGCGACGACCTGAATATGGACGTGATTAGAGCCAGCAAAGAACAGGCCCTGACCTACTGGGAAGTTACTCAGACGTTTGCGCTCTTCGTCGGTAAGCTTGAAGACGTCGGCCAGTACGTCGACGGCACTTGGCGACTGTTTGAGGAGTAACTGGATAGATGAGTTGGCTACAATTGCACGGCCCATTTTGCTGGCCATAAAGTCCTCGACGTCCTGTGAAATTGTAGTTACGCCTAGGAAATATTTTCGGGCGCGCTTGGCCAGGCTAAATAGGAAGTTGGCCGAATCTTCGTATTTCATCAGCTGCCAGGCCTCGTCGACAATTAGCATGCGTTTTTTGAGGTGGCTACGGGTGACATTCCAGATGTGACTCAGGACGATATACATTGCTACTGGGCGTAGCTCGTCTTCGAGGTCACGAATATTGAAGACAACCATTTGGTTATTGATATCAATATTGGACTGCTGGCTGAAAATACCGGCAAAAGTACCAGTGGTATATTTGCGTAGGCGTTGAGCGAGTGACGGACCGCTACCCTCCATGTGGATAAGCGTGTCGTATAGATCAACCATAGTTGGAGGCAGAGCTGTGTGGGTTAGCGGATCACTAGTAATACCAGCACGAGCATAGGTATCAATAAGCGCCTGGTCTAAATCGGCTTCTTCGGCCGGGGTCATGGCCGTGACAGCTGTTTGTCCGCTGGCTTGGAGTGATGCGCCACCGAGCATTAGACGCAGTAGTCCGTGTAGGGTGACGAGATTTGCACGCAGGGCATCATCGGCATCTTCACTATCGATTACACGTGGCAAATCAAATGGATTAACACGAACGTCAGAGTTGAGACTCAGGCGAATATAACTACCACCTACGGCGTCGGATAGTTTTTGGTACTCATTTTCGGGGTCGATAATCAAAATGTCAGCGCCCATCATCATGGAGCGGACGGCTTCGAGCTTGACCGTAAATGATTTACCAGAACCAGACTTGGCGAAGACTACGGCGTTGGCGTTCTCTAAGGTGAAACGGTCGAAGATGATTAGTCCGTTGTTGTGCATGTTGATGCCGTATAGAATCCCCTTTTCTTGTGACAAGTCGGCACTAGTGAATGGGAATGACGTACTAATTGCACCGGTATTCATATTGCGGCGAATTTGTAGCTGGTCAGTCATCTGCGGTACGGTAGCGTTTAGGCCTTGCTCTTGCTGGCTGCTGGCGACTTTGCTAAATACCAATTGCTGACCAAAAATTGTCTCGATTTTGTGTTGGATAAAATTAAGCTCATCGAGGCTATCAGCGTACATTGTGATATATAAACCGTAACGGAAAAATCGTTCAGAGCCGACCTGAATTTCATCACGTAATTCCTCGGCATCGCTTAGGGCCGCTTCGAGTCCAGGGTCACGGGTACGGCCCTTTTCTTGGTTGATAGCCATAGTTGCCTGCATCTGAGTCACTTTTTTGCGCAGGTTTTTGAGAACGACTTCGGATTCTACTGGGTAGAAGAACATACTAACATCGAGCACTTCATCGATATTGATGATGCTACTGAGCCAGCCTGTGTAAATCTGTCGCGGATAGGCGTAGACGTACATCGTGCGGCCATATTTGGTGCCTAGGCGGAAATAGCTGGAATGAATTTCGAGCGAGGCCGGTGCTACTAGGTCACGAAGAGTGGTGATGCCTTTTTGAAAGGCCTGTTCAACTTCGGCTTGTTCGCGAGCACGCTGTTGGGCGGCAATATCGACGGCATCAGGACGTTTGGCCATTACTAATTACCTCCTTGTTGTTTCATGTCTTTGTCTTCTTCGCGGGTTAGGTGTGGTTTTGGTGCCTCGCCTACTCCTTTGCGGACATACATAGCTGTGATGCTTTCGAAATCACCCAGTGGTTCGCGGGTAGCAGTGTCGGGATTATAAAAATTGTAATACAGCTCACCCAGCTCGCGGGTGTTGAGCTGAACACATTTAATACCCAGCTGAAAAAGCCCACTCATGACAGAATCAACGTGGTTTTTGATCTCGTCTTTGGCTTTTTCGTATTGAGCATGGTCGACGACAATGGCGCGCTGCTGTGGCTGACCGCCAAATACGGTTGAAAATATACTTTTGCTACTGCGTTTGATAGTATTGATGTCACCCTGCAAGAAAAACGGAATCACTACATAAAAAGTCTTGTCCATGATATTGGCTTCTTGGCTCAGGGTGTCGATAAAGTCAATATAATCATCCGTCAGGACATTAAGCAGCATGTTTTCTTGGTCGCGGCGAATATTGGTTAGGCGCTCAATATATGGGCCAATATCGACACGCTGGGAGCGGACTAGGATTTGAATTGGAAAAGTTAGCGAGTTGAGGAAATTCTGATAACTGTATTCGATACCCTCACGCTCTTTGCTACTCATCAGGTCGAAGTTGATAGATTTACAGGCTACGACGGCACGAAAACTACCGTCATTCATGATAACCATATTGTCGCGAAGCTCGCTGAATAATAGGCTGTTTTGGGTGGTGTTGGGGTTATTCGGTGGCGGCGGAGTACGAGCAGCCTCACCGGGTGCGCCAGGCGGCATGCCGGGCTGACCAGGAGGAACTTGGCCTGGCATAGGAGCAACACCTGGAGCTTGTCCAGGTATCTGGCCGGGTTGTTGTGTGTTTGGTCCCATCCTTTTACCCCTATCTAAATGATATCTTTACTTCATCGCCGTCTTTGAGGACTTTATTTTTCTCGGCTACCCTATTTGCTTGCTTAGACAACGTCTCGACGGAAACATCGTCTTTGCTTACCTCCAAAAGATCAGTCGCCTGCTGTTTGGTTATGCTTATTGTATCAGTTTTAGGGGTAGTAACGCTAGTGTTTGGTGCCTTGTCGGCCACTCCTGGCCTAGGTGCTCCGGGGCTTGGCAGTACAGTAGTTCGGTGTTCTTCGGCTTGTTCGGCGAGACCACGAGCGATAGTTATAGCTTCGCGGTTTTTCTCGGTGCGGCGAACCTCTTGTAAGCGTTGCTCGCGCTGTTTGATCTCGTCGAGTGACGGAAGTGTCGATACCGGCGATTCATCTGGGCTAGTAGCTGCAACCGGTGCTATTGGTTGTTCTACTAGTGACGCGCCGGGTTGAGCTACTGGTTGAGCGGGTGCTGGGTTGTCGTCAGACATTTCATTAATGGCGCGCTGTTTGATGGCGTCGGCTTCTTGGTGAAGCTGGGCATTCATGGCCACGGCAGAATCTGACGTGGCGTCCATCATGTCGGGTAGCTGCTCAGATTCGTAATAGAGGTCTTTATTTAGCGATGTATCCGGGGTGCTACCGGCACCTCGAACTGCCCAGCCGTGCGTGTCGACTAGGTTTGCTAGGTAATCAAGGCGCTTAGAAGCTTCGTCTTTGCCGAAAGCCTTGGTTAAGACGCGTTCGGAATCTTTGGGTGGAATGATGGTTATGAACGAATTAATACCGTCGGGTTGCCAGAAACGACGACGCGGTTTGAGGAAATAAAACGATATCACTGCGCTCAAATAGGCCTCCATGGGCTGGTCTTTGCGCAGAGGTAGAGCCAGAGCGGTAAAGAACACAATCAGGGGTAGTGGTATGATAGCTAGTGCGATAAATATTTTAGTCAAAAGCCAAGCAGCAGCTATGCTAATAGCTACAATAATGAGGTATATAAACTGACGAAAGCTGAATGGTCCAATTAGCTTGTCGTCCGCCTCCACATCTTGAGGTACTTTGTATACCGCCATACAGGGTATATTATACCTTATTTCTTATGGTTTTACGACGAGTTTATAGACTAGAATTTATCGGAATTTTCGGCTAATTCACCTAGCAGGATGTCGGTCTCTTGATCAATAATTTCATCAATATTAGTCGTATTTGTTTTGATCCAAGGCCATAAATCTCCACCACTTTTGGCAATATGCGATAGTTCGATGATTTGATTTTCGTCGAGACTATCAATAGCTTCATCGAGAACTCTGCGGCGTAGGGTGGACTTAAAATGCTCGTCCATGGCACGTGATTCGTGGGCATTTAGCTCTACACCCAAGCTGTCTAGTAAATCAGTGGTTATAAATTCGGTCATGACACTAGTAATGTGGCTTTCTTTGCTTCTAGTTTACGCTTTATTTCTTCGTTCATTTCGTTTTTTAAACTATCCATGGAGACCCAAGAATCTATTTCAGATTTAAGCTGGGAGCGCTCGTGTCTACTTTTGGCGCGCTTCTCTTTTTCTATGGTCTTGCGGCGGTATTTTTGTTCGACGGCGATTTTGTGTCGCATAATAAGAATGTCTTTGGCGTGTTCTTGATATATGTAGTTTCTGGCAACTTCCTGCTTACCTAAGCTACGATTTTGTAGTCGATCAAAAATTTTATCTTGTTTTGCTCCAACTCTATATAAATCAGCCCTAGCCTTTACGAATTTGGTTTCCATGCGGATTCTTTTGCGTGATCCGTGCGGGTATTTTTTGTACTCACGCTCTAATTTAGCCGTTTTTGTTTCGAGGTGCTTTTGCCTGGCTATTAGAAGAGTTGTTTTGCGCAGCTTAGTGTCAAGTTTATTAAGAGCCCTAGCTTTTCTAGATAATGATGGATCTATTAACTCATCGGCTGTCTTAGTATCGACGGAGTTGTCTTTGTTGGGACCGACTACTGATTCAAGGCTGTCTATTGCATCGTCTACCTCGGGATTAATCACTTCATCAAGATCTTCGACAGCATCTTCAATATCCGGATTTACGGCGGCTTCGAGGTCGTCTATTGCGGAGTCGGGACTTAGGACTTCACTAGATGGTTCACCTAGTACGGCATCTTCAAGTTCGCCAACTGCCTGTTCGGCTGGTTGGTTTGGCCTGGGGTCGCGATTAGGTGCGGGAACCATTTCATGATTCATACTGGTATATTACCATAAGCATGAAACAAAGTCAAGTTTATTAGGAGAACGATTAATTATTGAATTTGGAGTCGCGTCTAGCGAGTTCGTTTCGAGCATCAGGCTTAACAGCAGCCAGTAGCTGGGCGTTGTTTTCCTTTAATAGGTCACCCATAGCCTGGGCAGATATACTGCCAGCGGCTTTTTTCTGGGCACCAGATGATAGATTGGCGAATTGAGCTGCACTGAGTCCGGCCCAAGTACTGCCGCTCTCGTAGTGGCTCTTGAGCGTTCCACCCTTGGTAGCAGCGTTCATAATTGAAGGGTCAGAATCTTTAATCTTACCCCAGTTGGCACGAACGTTGGCGTTGAGAGAATCATTAACAGCTGCTAGGTTTCCAGCATTAGCACCATCGATTGCTTCGTGGTATTTCTCGAGCCCTGCGCTACCACTACGGAATAGAGAATTTTGGTAGGCGCGAGCTGCGACTGAGTCTTTGTTTTTGATGGCTGTTGCTAAGCCTTGTTTTAGCGTTTCTACGTCGCTACCGTCAATATTAACTTCGATATCTTTGATAGCTTCGGCGGTGGCCTTAGATTGTTGTGAGGCCAGGGCCATTTCAGCGGCTAGCATACCTTCGACGCCAAGTGAATCAGCTGGCTTTGGACCCACTCCTTGTGCTCGATCACGAGCGTAATTCATCATCTGCTGGGAATTAGCAGCGCTAACAGCTTGTTGGTTGGCGATATTTTGATTAGCTATCGTGGCATTTTTTGGATCACTTAGCGCTATGCCAGCTTTGGCTGCATTGAGTGCACTTTCGGCCTCGTCTTTTTCGAGACCTCGCCTAACATTACGCCTGAAAGCTCTACCACCAGGTAGCCGACTACTTTGCATGGCAGCCTTTTGGTAGCGCTGACCAATTAACTTAGCGCGGTCAGCATTGCTTTGCTGGGCACGCTTGACGCTCGAATTGGTCAGTTTGCCGCTCAGGGCCGTTATCTTGCCGCCTATGGCTCCGGCGGCATTTAGAGCGCCTTTCAGTACCGAATAAACCGCAAATAGTGGTGCTACGGCCACAGCAGTAGCCACCAGACCTAGTTGCCAGCTGGCCGTCACTTTGGGCATACAGCCATTTTGAGTTAGGTTACTCTGAGGACATGATTTTCCACCATCTTTGGTGCCGGTTATATTTATAGAATCACCACCACAGAGATTGTATCCATGGGCGCTGTTCTGGGCAAATTCTTTGACTGCGGAGCGATCTTCGGCGTCACAGTTTAGGGCGGCGTCGTATTCTTCTTTGGTTTGGCCGCCAGATACCAATATCACGGTACTAGCTAGCTGACCAGCGCCAAATAGCAGCCCAACCGTTGGGAATACGAGTAGCAGCTGAACAAACATATTGAGCCACTTGGTGAAATACCGCTCGGTGTTTGGTAGTAGATATAGTACAAATGCTACCGGAGATATGACGATGAGAAGTACAATGAGGGCTTTTCGGAGCATGAGAATCATGATAATGACTAAAACTATCACTATCACCATCAAAACGACGCTACCCAAGAACGGCAGGACGTACCACACGACGGCTGATGCCAGCGCCATACCAGCTATAACCGTCAGAATACTAGCGCCACTACTCTGCTCGCTAGCACCAAATTGAGAAGCGTCACCAAATACTGATGGCCCGAGACCGTTTGCGATATTGGCTAGTAGGTTTTGAATTTCATAACCCAGGATATTTGTGAGATCCACTACTATCTGACATATATAAAACGATACATTGACAGCAATCGCGGCCACTATAAGCCTAGGAATCATCTTTTTGAGGCCGTAATTACTGATACCATAGCCCGTGACCTGAGAGACCACGACGAGCAGGAATGCCAAGATAAACATGATATTGGCTAGGTTTTTGAATATATTCCAGGCCTGTTTGGTACCCGTCTCGGTGCCATTGTTGAATTTGTCGTTGATTAGGGCGGCATCGGTGGCTAGGAAATTATTGGCTAGGACATCAAAGGCTTTGTCGGAAATCTTGGCCGCTGAATTAATAATAGGACACAGTATCCAGCCGATAGATTCAACGGCACAGGTGGTTGTGTCGGCATCATTGCCGTTCGGTTGATTACCGTTTGCTGGGGTGCCGGTGCCGTCTTCTGTGGGTGTGTCTGCCGTGGGACTACCATTAGCATCTAGACATCCGTCTTTTGCGGGGTTGAGGGTCTGGCCGTCGGGACATTTCAGGTCGGCGTAGGCTACATTGCTTGGCCCGACCGAGGCAAAAGCAAAGGAAAATACAATAACACCTACCCCAACAAGGCTTAAAATCCGCCTGTTCTTAATTATGCTTAGCATATCTATTAATAAGATACACTAAATGATTAAGCATAACAATAATCCATAACTAATAAAAGACCACGACTATGGTGTTCGTCGTGGTCTGAATTATCGATATTTTTAGCCGCCTAGGCCACCCAGGATATCTTGTAGTCCGCCGAGCGGGTTGGTTGGTGCTGGACCTGTCGCCTTGTCTGGCAACATATTAGTGTTACAGTTGACTGAATCTCCTCCGCCTACAACACTAAATATGAAGTTGATTGTCGGACAAACTGCCTGAGGGTCGTAGCCCATGTGGTTTTCGGATGGACCAATAGCTGGCGGTGGTACGTTAGGGTCGCCTTTGAGTACTACGACATCAGAACGGATACCCATGCTGCGAAGTTTGTCGCGCATGTCGTACATTTGCTGTGGGTCGACCATGTTGTCGATATCGAACCCGACCATGATAGACGGTGGAGTATTGGGACTGGCATAAATAGCTGGCGAAAGCGCTTTGAAGTTATCTAGACAGCTTGTCAGGGTCTTGGATGCTACATTGAATAGGCTACTAGGTAGTCCGCTACCCATGATCGAGCCAAGGTTTGGATCGCCGTTATTGTAGGCTACCTCAATTTTTTTGCTGATTTGCTCGGCGTTTACACCGGCCGTTAGGGCGTATTGAGCAGTTGTGAGTACCTTTGATATAAGCGTCATAGGGTCGGCACTACCGTCTTGGACACCAGTTAGGTCGCCGATGCCACCACTTAGGATGTCTTTGCCTTCTTCGGCAACTTGGCCATTACCGCCCAGGAATAAATCGGTCATATTGGCGGCCCCAGCTGGGCTAGTTGGGATACAGGTAGAGTGAATGATACCGATTAGGAAGTTGCTAAATGATTTGAATAGCGCGGTGTAGCCATTGGTTGGTGGTGACCAGCCTACTCCTACGGCGGCACCAGATACGCCACTAGCAGCAACTCGCATAGAGAGGCTTCCGCCGGCACTGTCGCCTCCGACGGCAATCTTGCTAGGGTCGATGCCGTAGCCGCTGGCGTTGGCTATGACGTGCTTGAGGCCGCGAAGTGCGTCTTCGAATTGGTAATAAACACCACTGGTACCTAGGCGATATTGAACTTCAATGACATTTACTCCACGGGCCGTGGCACCGCCACCTGGAACGGCTGCAATAAATTTACCTACACCATTTGGAGCGTTCTTTTGAGTGCTTCCCTGTTGTATATATTCTGCTGTACCGTCGTTGGATACCCAACCACCACCGTTGTACCATACTAGGGTTGGGGCTCCTTGTTTGCCAGAAGGCCAGAATTTAATCTTTTGCTTGCCACCAGCACCGTCGATATAGTAGTCAAGCGCGTTGTCGGGCATGCTGTTGATTTTGTCGGTACTCAGGCCGGAATTAGGACCTAGCGCGTGCATAACATCAATTAGGCTATTGAGATTAAAGATACTACTGAGCTGATCAAACGACAAATCACTAGATCCGCTACTCGTTGACGAAGATCCAGAATTTGACTGGCTATTAATAAATGCATTACCCGCTTTGCGACCTACTTCGCAGGCGGCTTGGTTGCTAGATATTTGCGTGCCCGAGCCTACTAAATTGCCACTCGACAAACAATCTAGGGCAGTAACTGGCTTGTTTGCTTGGCCTTGGTCGCCTAGCCCGCCATATAGACAGGACAGGGCTTGTTCCTGGTTGCCCTGGTATGGGGCGCAGGCCTCTAAGATAGCTTTTTTGTATAAATCAGTGTTGTTGGCTACATCGCTTGAACCGCCCGTGTTGGACTGTGGTGTGTTTGCTGTGCCAGCGACACACTGCATGGCGTCGTCATCCCAGTGCATTTGCCCTGGATTGTTGGCGGCGTTGGTTAGACAAGATGCTTTGGCGTCGGCACCAGAAATACATGTCTTGCCGGCCACATCCCAATATGAACCGTCATTTTTGGCGTTACAGGCTACGGCTTCGTCGCTATTGGCACCATCTGGCTGCCCTGTGATACATTTTTGTTCACCACCATCCCAGTAGACAGAGCCTGGGTTTTTCTGAGCCGTGGCTATACAGTTAGCCCGAGCGTCTTCGACGGATATACAAGTGTTTGTACTAGTGTCCCACACAGATCCGTCGGCCTTGGCCTTGCAGTTGGCGGCGTCTACGTCTGTTTGACTAGCCACACTAGTAACTATCTGGCCGGCTTTTTTGGCGGCTTTGGCGTCGTTACACACTTTGGCATAAGCGTCTGAGAAAAGTATGGCGTAATCCTGACACGAATTACTAGTAGTGGCGCCGGTTAGACAAGCATTTACTTTGTCGGTGTCGCTAGCAAATTTTGAGCAATATTCGGCGGGTGTTTGCTCTCCGGCTGCGCTAGATGACGGTACTACGACCGTAACGCCTAGCCCAATGAGAACCGCCATAATTATTAAACGAGGTGCTATGTGTAAATATTTTTTATATCTTCTGTGCATTAGATAATTAGCCTCTTCATAATGTATATGCTTATATAATAATATAGATATATATAATGAACAACATTTAAACAACAATTGCATTACGCTAGTGCCTAATATAATATATAATTAAGTCATGAAAAACAATGTAGGTGATATTTTACGCGGCAAGACTACCCTAAGTAAGCAGCAGCAAAAAGTTGTTCTGCCGGTATTTATGGCCGTTGGTTTGTTTGTGGTTATTGCAACTACCGGTTATGTGGCGTATTCGATTAACATCGCGTCCAACAAAGGTAACGCTACTTCTGGGTTGGGTTTTAAGGCTTTTGTCGAAGACGGCACTACGCTTGATGCCGACAGGATTGTCACGAGCGACAAAGTAGCCAATGAATTTAAGGGCAAGGTCTCAGATGTTAGCAAAGTTGATTTGAGCAAAGTATTTAATTATAACGGTACTAGGGGTCAGACGGCTAGTTATTACACTGTACGCAACGACGGCCGAAGCGCCACCGTATATGTCGATAAAATGGTTTTCAAGAATCAATCAGAGATGGATAGCCAAAATATCTTTTCGGGTACTGTTCGCGCCAAAGAAGTAAATGGTTTGCAGACATATTTTATGCACGCCGAGACGGTTGGTATGGCTCGTGAATACCGCCTGATGGTAGTAGATGGACTTACCGCTTATAAATTTGTATTTAGTCAGCCAGCCACAGATATTACCGTCAATGAAGTCAGCGCTATGGCTTCGCTAATGAAACTCGTCGGCTCATCGTCACTAAAATCTGAATAAGGTATTGAATAAATAATTAAACCAGGCATAGTGTTGCCTGGTTTTTATACACACTTATATTATGGGGCCCGCTATTTAGTTGGAGCTAACGAATAGGATATTGTTGGCAGTGTAGAATGAATCGCTGTAGTTTACTTGCGACGAGTCCTCGCCCGTACAATCATCAGTACCGGCTAGCGAGCCGTCAACAGAGCACATCAGTGTGTAGGCGCGGAAGTTGGTCAACTCTTCGCTGTTTTCGGTACACTTTTTGCCACTATACCAGTCTTGGTCAGCTTTGGCTCCCTCGGATACGGCTGGAACTGTTAAGATAGATTGACTGCCGGCCAGCTTGATTAATTGATCAATTGCTGTTTGATCAATACCTTGCATACCTTTTAGTGATGCGGCGTTTTTGAGTACGGCAAGTTGCTTGGGGGTGATAGTTACAACCCCTGTCCTACCCCATTTGTTGACACGATTTACGCAGTAAGTTAGGAATTTTTGGTACTCAGTATTAGGCATGGCGGCCCCTGTCTTTTTGTCGATTTGGGCACTATTCATTCCTTGCTCAGCTTGGGCTAGCATACGGGCTACCTGGGCCTCGTCACCCTCTGGGTCGGTTTGGGCTAGGCGTTCGGTTAGCTCGTTTACGTTGTCTTGGGTGAGGTCGGTGTGTTCTTTGAGCATGTAGTCTAGAACGTTACTTGGCATAGCCATTAGTTCTTGGAATCCTACGCTGTAACGAACGTTACAAGCTACGTCAGCGGTAATCATAATTGCCCAGTATTTGACATCGGGGCACATAGCCAGGCGTATCGGGTTAAACGGATCTGGCTGAATATATAGCATAGCATTTGCGTTGGTAAATAGTGATTTGAAGCTGTTGCCAAATACCGAAGCTAGGTTGGTAATGGCGGCAAAACCAGGGGCTCCCTTACTGTAATATGGTGAAAGTGAATGCGTGATGGCACCCATAAACGAGAATTTGTTGTATATATCAAATGGGTTTTTCTGTGCCTGATATTTGGCTAGATTATCCATCTCACTAGTGACGGATTTTTCTTTGACCAGGTACATAAACATCTGCAGGGCATTGCTGGGCATCATCCCTCTACTCATAGCCATGTCACCAAGTATTTCGCCAGTACCGGCAAAGATTACATTGCTAGCTGGGACGCCTTTGAGCATACCGTTGATAAGGACGGTATTAGCCAGGCCGAAGCCGGTCGAAGCCGCTGAAAAGAGCGTAGCAACGAAATTAGACGTAATACCGGCGGTAGCCTTGAGGGCGGGTTGGGTTAGGTCCTCTCCGTGTTTATGGTTGCCACTTGGGTCGTCTTCGGCCTGGTGTGGCGGTTCGCACGTTTCCCAGGCTACGTTTAGGGCCGGCTCTAATAAGCCACTAAATCCAGCTGGTCCACTAGCCGTAATTGCTGCGTCGCAAGACTTATGGCCATTTAGATCAGGAGTTCCCTTGATATATTGATGGCTCAGTAGCGTTTCTGCCCCCAGACAATAGTCGCGTTCTGTGCCACCGGTGTCTTGG
>CAZJFK010000009.1:0-13482 GCA_964545515.1 uncultured Candidatus Saccharibacteria bacterium
AATAAACGTTACCAGTATCCCGAACATCAAATGTATACGGAAAAACTGACCCATACACAAATCTTGGAACACTATCCCGCTGCATGACACCAGTGCGGATAACATCACCGCTTACGGTCATATATAGTAGCGACATCACCTGAGCGGTAGCTTCTCCGCCACCACCAAGCCTAGTACTAGCCGCCAAAGCATAATAATATCCACCAGGTGCCGTACGTTTAGGTACATTTATCACAAAACTAGCCTCCCTGCTCTCACCGACAGCTAGTGGTATCGAGGTCTTGTTGGGTGATATCCAGTCATCTGTCGTATCACTAAAATTCAAATCATAACTGACATCACTAATCGAAAACTTTTTGACCGCCAGATCAACCACAATATCGCGGTCGAAGCCATTGGTAACATTGATATGAGCTACCTCGCGCTTACCGGCATCGATAGTAAATTCTTGTCGTACGGGCGTTATCGAGAGACCGGGCGACACCTTTTTTTCGGCTGACACAACTGACGTAAGGCCAGTGCTGGTGACTAAAATCAAAACTACTAATAAAACGAATTTAAGCCGCGAAAAACCCATCGACACTACGCCTTGGCATAACATCGATGCGTACCGATGTATTAATAGTTCGAGTAGCCGCTACGTTTGCCCCAGATATATCACCCACATATGGCCGCGGGTCTCGCCTAGCCTGATAGCATATCGAACGAACAGCCGCCCGACCATACATCATCTTGTCAAAATCCGTCAGTTCAATATGCGGTCTAGTCCGGACTAGGACCTTGGTCAATGACGATGATTCATCGGCCCATGAAATCGTAATTGGAACTGCCACAGGCGCCACGGCGGGGCCTGGCTCAAATACAGCCGCATGACCCAAGGCAGGGGCCAAATCAACCGCTGGAACAATAGGCTGCGCAGCGGGTACGGCCGCGGCGACTGGAACATCGACGACATCAGTTTGCTGGGCGGGCTCTTCGAGCGGCGACTGAACTATTGATCGGCTAGGCTTGCCACGGCGAACTACTCGTCGCATAAACACGATAAAAGCCCCAACCTCATAAATCGTAATCACGGGTACGGCAACAATCATCATATTGAAAATATCCGGAGTCGGAGTGATAAGTGCTGCGATAATTGACGCGCCCAAGATTACGTAATTTTGCGAACCAGATATAAAACCTGGTGGTATAGGTTTGATCCTATCGGCCAAATACAGTAGTAATGGTATTTGGAATAATATAGCCAGTCCCAAAACATATGTAGCAATGAAGCTAACATATGAATCTGCTGTCAAACTAGACGTAACTGATTGCCCAGCAAATTTAGACAGGAAATCTAGCGCCGACGGTATGGTAACGAAATATCCAAAACAGGCCCCAGCAACTGCTAACACCATAGATAATGCTATAAATGTCGCAATAAATCGCCTAGTTACCCGACGTATAAGCGGGCGTATAAATCCGTAAACCTGATACGACGCTACCGGTATAGTCATCAGGATGCCGAAATATAGACAAATAGTGAAAACAAAACTAAACCCGCCAGCGGGGGTTAGATATATCAAGTGCCCACCACCGAGAGGATGCATAATCGCAGCCGTCAGAGTGTCCTTGATAGTAAAACCAAGACTAGTCGTCACCACTAGTGTAGCGACAACCCAACTAACACGACGCCTAAGTTCGTGTAGGTGCTCTAAGAACGTTAATTCAGTGGTGGAATTGTCTTTTAAATTATGATTCTTTTTTAGCCTTGGCTGTTGTTGATTTTTTTGTTTTTGTTTTTTCACTTTCCATGCCCTTTCGCAGTTCTTTCATAGAAGTCCCTACGCTACGAGCTAATTCTGGTAATTTTTTGCCACCCACTAGCAGCAGAGCAATCAATAGGATAATGATTAGCTCCGGTGTTCCTAAATTTGGCATATAACCCTCATAACTTTTATATTTATATTCTTATAATAGATAAGATTCTAAATAATAGCAATAGTTTAATGCTTATTATTTGCGAGTAACCTTAACCATAGCCGAACGTATAACCTGGCCATTTAACGTATAGCCAGACTGCAATTCCTCAGCTACGACTTCGTGCTCTCCCTCGGAATCTTCGTCTACCTGAATAGCCTCATGTAGCTCTGGATTAAAAACAGTACCCGGCGTAGCGTTAATTTTCTTGATATTCATGCCACCAAGTACCTTATCTAATTGCTTGGATAGACCCGTCACACCCTGAACCCATTTATTATCAGCAAGCTCGCTAGGCGTATGCGCTACCGCCCTGTCGATGCTGTCAATTACTGGTAAAAGTTTCATAATCATACTAATTTCGCCGTTTGTCCTAGCAAATTGCTTTTCGCCATCAACGCGCTTGCGGTAATTCTCGAAATCAGCCCGTGTACGCTGCAAATCACTGGTCAAATCATCAATACGCTGTACGAATTCCTCGATTGGCGGCACATCACTAGCGTCGTCTTGTTTCTTTTTGGCCATTATAGTACCTCCTCCAACATCGCTCCGGCATGGCGAACAAGACGCATGACCTTGCCATAACTCTGACGAGTTGGGCCAAGTACGCCTATGTAACTACGATCGCTATACGGCGAACGAAAACGGCTAATAATCAGGCTCACGCCGCTGTTTTTGCCAATTGGGTTTTCGCTGCCGATATAGACATTGAGTGGCTCATTGGGTGCAGCTTCACGAAGCCAAGGCTCGAGATTATCTAGTAGGCGTGCTACGGCCTGAACGTGCTCACCCTGCATAAATTCTGGATGGCTGAAAAGATTACCGATACCATTCATATAGAGTTCATCGCCGATAGTCGCAAGACCGAGATTGTGAGTAAGCTCCACTAAGCTATCTACGGCACTACGAATTGCCCTGTCGGCGTGGTCAACATGCGTATTTACCCTAGCATCTATGGCTCGGACGCTTTTTTCAAACCGCGGAGTCGAATTGACTAATTGCGCTTCACTGATAGAATTGACATAAAATCGATAACCTTTATCAGTAGGAATGCGCCCAGCACTAGTGTGAGGATGTGTAATGAAACCTAATTCCTCGAGCCTAGCCATCTCGGCACGGATAGTCGCACTAGATACGCCAAACAATTTAGCAAGCATTACGCTACCAACTGGTGCCGCAATTTCGGCATATTGCTCAATAATAGCCGCTAGTATCTGTGCTTGGCGATCCGTCATAAGCTCATTATACCTTATTTTTAGCACTCAATCAACAGGAGTGCTAAGTTTACGCTACGTCGCTAGTCCTGTATACTAAACTTAATGGAAAAACTTACCGTCACCGAACAACAAATAGAAAAAATCAAGCACTGGCTGGGTACTGGTGCAATCAATATATTTGGCCTGCCCTTTGCCGGCAAAGACACCCACGGACGTAAGTTATCAGAACTACTCGATGCTCCGCTACTAAGCAGCGGTGAGGTTTTTCGTAACACCGAGCTCGACCCCGAGACAAAAGCCGTGCTTGATGCCGGAATATTACCAGCTTCAGAGACGTTTCTCAGGATATTTACACCCTACTTATCAAAACCTGAATTTGATGGTAATCCACTGATACTCAGCTCTGTCGGTCGCTGGATCGGCGAAGAACAAGGCATAATCCAGGCCAGTAATGATGCCGGTCATCCGATAAAAGCCGTCGTCTATCTGACACTCAGTGAAGAAAACGTCCATAAACGTTTCGAAAAATCCAAAGACCTAGGTGACCGTGGCGACCGAGCCGATGATGAAGAGCACAAACTCAATACCCGTATCGACGAATTTAACAAAAAAACCATGCCTGTTATTAAAGTCTATCGCAACATGGGACTACTCATCGAAGTAAATAGCGATGCCACCAAAAGCGAGGTGTTCGACAACATCCTCGCTCGACTTTTTATGCTAGCTAGTAACGACTAATTATTAGTAAGAGTCAGTGATATACAGCGGATAAACCCACCGCCCTTGATGAGCTCGGGGGTATTTAGAGTTATCGTATCTAAACCATGAGCCTCGATATCGGCTTTGAGTTTAGGCGCACCATCGCCCATCACTACCGTGTGACCAGTGCTAATGAGATTACAAGCAAAAGCCTCCATAGCTTCTTGTTTAGTAACTTCAATCAAATCAAGATCCGCTAGGCCACGAATATTTGCTTGTGACTGCTCGTCAAAAGCCTCGGGGCACCAAGCAATCGTATGATCATCAATCACGCCCATCGCAAGATCAATGTCATAAAAATAGCTATCCGCCCAGCCAGAAACCTTGTTGGTCACTGGTTTACCAGACTCATCAAGTGCCGGAATTGTCTGCACAGGAACAATCTGGTATTTATCACCAAACCGCTCGCTCAAATAATCACGCATAGTAGCGTCGCTACGATAGCCGCTACCTACAAACATATATTTGCCACATACCAAGGTGTCTCCCTGGCCGCTGTAACGCTCAGTATCAGGCACCTCGATTTCTTTGACCAAATCACCTAGTATCTCGGCATTTTGCAGGACACTCCTAGCATATGGCTCTTCGCCCTGGCGAACATTTGGTAGGCGTGACATGACAGCCCTATCGCCACTACAAAATGCCCAATTGGCAGTATAAATACCGTCTTGGCAATCTGCCGGCGACGGCACTTGAATCACGCGAATACCAGCCTGCTCCATGGCGGCTTTTACCATAGCATGCTCAGCACGCGCAGCACCGGTATCGGGCTGAATTTGCTCATCACTATATAAATTTAGCTCTTTGACCGAATAATTATCGGCATCGGACATTAATACCACCCGATTAATAACTGGTTGTTTGTTCATTTTTAGTGTTTATGCCTTTCAATATCTAAAACTTTTTGTAGCTGCCCAGTGGCAAAATCGATTTCTTTTTCACCGACTGTTAATGGAGGCGAGAAGCGAATCGTCGAGCCGTGTGCGTAGTATGCCAACACCCCAAAACGCATCAACGCTTCACAAGCGGCGCGGCCAGTCATCAATTGCTTGTCAATATCAATTCCAGCCCATAGCCCCCTAGATCGTACTTCCGTAACACCGCGACCAACTAATTTATTGAGTCGCTCGGCCATATACACACCCTGTACCTCGGCGTTATGCTGATATTCACCGGTATTAAGTAGCTTGATAACTGCACGGCCAATTGCCCCGGCCATAGGATTGCCACCAAACGTTGAACCATGTTCGCCAGGCTTAATCACATCAATCACAGATTTATTACCAGCAACAGCTGACACCGGATAAAGCCCACCACCAAGCGCCTTGCCCAAGATATAAACATCAGGCTCAACGCCTTCGTGATCAAGCGCAAAAGTCTTGCCAGTACGGCCAAGTCCCGACTGAATTTCATCGGCCATAAATAATACCTTGTTCTTAGTGCATAGCTCGCGTACAGCCTGCATATATCCAGCTGGTGGAATGATAACACCCGCCTCGCCCTGAATTGGCTCAAACATCACGGCAGCAGTATTAGCATCGATAGCTGCCTCTAGCTCGCTGATATCACCAAAAGTTACCGAGCGAAAACCAGGAGTTTTAGGGCCGAAATTACGATAGGTATCAGGATCTGACGAAAATCCGACAATCGAGATGGTGCGACCGTGGAAGTTTTGGCTAGCAACAATAATATTAGCTTGGTCCTCAGGAATACCCTTGACCTCATAACCCCACTTACGACCGACTTTCAGAGCTGTCTCGACAGCCTCGGCGCCAGTATTCATCGGTAAAATCTTGTCTTTGCCAGTTAATTTACTCAGATCCTCGGTAAAAGGATCGAGCTGATCATGGCGAAAAGCTCGCGGCACGAGTGTAACACGATGCAGCTGGTCCTCGGCGGCAGCGATTAAATCGGGGTGACGATGGCCGAAATTGAGAGCCGAATAACCGGCCAGAAAATCAAGATATTTAATGCCATGAACATCTGTCACCCAATGCTCCTCAGCAGTAGCTATTTCAACGTTAAGTGGATTATAGTTTTTTGCGGTATGCGATTCTTTGCTGACCATAGAATATCCTCCTCATCTGGTGTCATATGATTATACTCTCTTATACTATTTTTGGCACGGTGTAATTTTTAATGTCTAATCACGTTTTAGCATTACGGTGAATGCTTCAGACGGGATATCTACCTTACCAAACCTTTTCATACGTTTTTTACCCTTGGCTTGTTTGGCTAGAAGCTTTTTCTTGCGCGAAACATCGCCACCGTATAGATAACCCGTGACATCTTTGCGATAAGCACTGATATCTTCGCGAGCTATAAACCGACCGCCAATACCAGCCTGTAAACTAACCTGGAAATTCTGGCGTGGTATGACTTCTTTGAGTTTTTTGACGATTTCGCGGCCAATTGCCTGAGATTCGCTACGATGCACCATTATACTGAGTGAATCTACCATTTCACCCGACACATAAAAATCAACACGCACCAAATCTTCGGCTCGATAATCACTAAGCTCGTAATTAAAACTACCGTAGCCACTTGTCACACTTTTGAGTTGATCATAAAAATCAGTTAGTAAATTAGCAAGCGGGGCTTCAAAACTCACCAATGCCCGCTCGTCAATGTAGCTCAGATTTTTTTGACGGCCGCGCTTGGTCACAATAAGCTGAATTACGGCACCAACATATTCACTCGGTACCACAATTTCACCGTTAATCCACGGCTCGCGAATCTCAGCAACGCGGCTCATATCGGGCAAATCGCTTGCTGATTTGATATCTAGTTCCTCGCCTTTACTAAGCGTCACGTGATAATCAGTCGACGGATTGGTGACTACTAAATCTAAACTATATTCACGCTCCAAGCGCTCACGAATAATATCCATGTGTAGTAGACCCAAAAATCCAATTCGTACGCCAAAACCAAGTACCGGCGAATTTTCGGGCTCAAATTGCAAGGCGCTATCGCTGAGACTTAGCTTCTCGACGGCTTCTTTGAGATCGTTATAATATTCGTTACTCACAGGGAAAAACCCAGCATAAACAAAAGGTTTGACATTGCGATACCCAGGTAGCGGCGAGCTAGCAATAGAGCGTTTGACGGTCACAGTATCGCCCACCTTTGCCTCACGCGTAGTTTTGAGATTAGTCACGATGTAGCCAATCTCACCGCTGGCGAGTTCACCCATTGGAGTCATGCCAGGAGCAAGTTTGCCAACTTCAAGTGCCAAGCCTTTGGCCCCGGTGGCAAGCATCTGGATTTCATCGTTCTTTTTGATACTACCGTCCACCAAGCGCACATACAGCACCACCCCGCGATAATCATCGTAATAGCTATCAAATATTAGTGACCTAGTAGCAGCCGCATCATCACCCTGTGGCGGAGCGATGCGTTCAACAATAGCGTCTAGCACCTGATCGACATTTTCACCAGTCTTGGCACTAATTTTAATAATGTCATCTTCGCTACAACCGAGTAGATTAATAACTTCCTTGGACACTCGCGGCACATCAGCGGCCGGTAGATCAACTTTGTTTAATACTGGTATAATCGTCAAATCTTGTTCGAGTGCCAGATAGACATTTGCAAGTGTCTGCGCCTGAATCCCCTGACTAGCGTCGACCACCAGCACTGCGCCTTCACAAGCCTGCAAGCTACGGCTCACTTCGTAGCTGAAATCGACGTGCCCGGGAGTGTCAATAAGATTTAGCTCGATATCGCGGTATGTCATGCGAACTGGCGTGAGTTTGATTGTGATACCTTTTTCGCGCTCCAGATCCATGCTATCCAGCAGTTGTGATTTCATGTCACGCTGGCTGACAGTACCCGTTATCTCCATCATTCGATCGGCAAGAGTACTCTTGCCGTGATCAATATGAGCAATGATACAGAAATTTCGAATATCAACTTGATTCATTATTATGCATAATTATACCAGAAAACAGGGGTTATGACAATAAAATAAGCCTCCGCTAAGCGAAGGCTATTAATAAATCCAGAGAGTTGCAGTACTAGCTATCCAATACTCTAATACGTGGAGTGGCCCAACAGCTATTTGCGAGTTCGCTAGCGGTACTACGAGAACAGGTCTCCAGAATCAGTGAGCGACCGCCATCCCAGCGATGCATTACCAGCTTATTGGACCAGTTTACACCGTTATTCATTTCGTAGCCACCAATTATAGGAGCCTTGGCAAACTTAGAAAAGTCCTGCCCATACTCACCTGTCATAGGGCCATCAGGACCTGTAAACCAGCTCAGTGGCCAATCCGGAAACTGAATCAAGGCCGAAAGCACCTCACTGGCAGCTGGATAAAATTGATTGTCACCATAACAATCACCACCGTAGGAGTCAAAACCTAGCCAAATCGGTTCGGTATGCCATGGCACCGTAGGCAGTAAACGTAGTCTTTGTCCCCCAGACCTAACGCCACCAATACGGTCCTTCGTATATCCGCCGGGAGGATCTACTTTATCCCACAATGAATCAAAGTTGCCTGGAACATGAAGCAACAAAACCTCCGAGGCGCTAATTCGTTCAAAGTTCACGGGTAGATCTGGCAACAAAACATCTGGCCACAGCTCTCGAGCTCTTGCCAACTGTAAGGTTGGTTCACGTTGCCAAACGCTGATACTATCACGTATCCGTTGGCGTTCTTCTTGCTGCCTATGGGCAATTTCACCCAATACCTCACCAGCAACACCAGTCACAATAGTAGCCCTTCTCTCTAAATTGTAAAGGTAACACTAAAATCATACAATATATTTGTATTATTTACAAGTGAGCCTAGAAGCGGCCAAATAGAAGTTGTTTCATCTTGCGCAGAATTGGATCAGCTTCATGCAGGCGCAAGACCTTACTCATGCCCAGATAGGTAGCAACACTAACTACACCGATCAAACAAAATTTCGGAAATGTCGACAGGAAACTATTGTCAGTAGCTTGGAGCTGAAAAAGACTGACCATAAAATAGCAAACTATCGATGTCACGACTGTCGCGGCAAACATTCGACCAAAAAGTCTCAACATATCGCGACTGATGACATTTTTGATACGGTGGTTCATCACCACAAACAGTATGATGACTTCAAATACCGAAACAATGCACTGAGCGTAACCGAGACCATATGCCCCGAGGCCAAGTTTCATAGTAAACCAAATTGCCAAAATAATATTCAGTGTGATTGCAAAAACTGAAATATAAAGCGGGGTTTTGGTGTCCTGCTGAGCATAAAAACTACGCGCACAGATATAATATATCGAACGAAAAAGTATCGCTACAGCAAGAGACCCCAGTAGGCCAGCAATTAATGCTTCGCCGCCTGGCTTGATGAAATTCACCAAATAACCACGAGTAAAAAAAGTAAATGCCGCAACCGGCATAGCCAACCATACAATAATCTTGATAATCGTTTGTAATTCTTGCCTGAAAAGATCGGGCCTACCCTGACCCAAACGCTCAGTCATCTTAGGGAACGCCGCCGTACTAATTGCTACGCCAATGAGGTTAATCGGCGCCGAGTGCAATACCGATGCCTGATTATAAGCTGCCAATGTACCCGATGCCATACGCGAAGCTAGATTCGTCTCAACAATACCGACAATATAATCCATACCCTGATCGATTGAACGTGGCGGAATTAGCCTTAATACCTTGCGAAAACCTTTATTTTTCCAATAAATTTTAAACCTGTAATCAAAACCTAAGCCAATCAAGCCGATCGTACCAACCAGTAATTGCAAAACTGAGCCAAAAGCCACGCCAAGCGCCACACCCATGATACCGCCGTCAAATACTTGCCAACCAAAGATTGATATACCGTGCGTGAAAAATACTAGACCAATAATGATACCGACGTTATATAGTACAGGGGCCAAAGCAAAAAATGTGAAACGCCCCACCGCCTGTTGAATACTAGCTATTACCGTCGCAATCGCAAATAGAAACGGATTCACGGCAATAACTCGCATCATACTGACAGCCAGCGCCGTGCCCGATTCCGTCAAACCTGGCGCGATAACATAACGAATTAATGGCTCGGCAAATATGATAATCAAAACGCTTGCTATTAAGGTGATAAGCGCCATGAAATTAATCAGACTCGAA
Organism: uncultured Candidatus Saccharibacteria bacterium; assembly: GCA_964545515.1. Lineage (GTDB taxonomy): Bacteria > Patescibacteriota > Saccharimonadia > Saccharimonadales > Saccharimonadaceae > UBA2112. The sequence goes on from CAZJFK010000009.1 coordinate 10,048, forward strand.
CTTAATTCCCAAGCTGATTTCTTGTTACCGCTGGCGAGACGTTGATTAAACACAGGTATAAATGAAACGCTGAGTGCGCCCGATACCAGTATGAAAAACATGAAGTCAGGAACAGTAAAAGCCGCCAAATATGCATCATAACCAGTCGGGTAGGTATCGAAATAAGTGGCATTTAGTAGGCGCATCCGGAAAAATCCGAATAACAGCGAAAAGAGAGTTGAACCCGCTAGCAAAGTAGCAGCTAGCTGAACCGACAGTCGCTTGTTTGCTTTGGCTACTGCACTCCTAACGCCACCCATAAGCTATTTTTCCGAGTAAAGTCGCGCTTCCTTGGGAAGCTTAGCGTCCTTTAACACTTCGACTACTTCTTCCTCTTCTAGGGTCTCTTTGTCCATTAATTCCCTGGCTAATTTACGTAAACTCTCCGGATTTGCGGCCAAAACTATCTCGGCGCGCCTAGACGCTTCTTTCATAAGCAACTCCACTTCGCCATCAATTTCTTTGGCGGTGTCGTCACTATACGGGCGCTCGTGAGTAATCTTGTCAAAAACCATACCACCGTTGTCTTCATGAAAAACTTGATCACGCAGTTTGCTACCCATACCCTGCTCGATGACCATATCGCGAGCAATCTCAGTTGCTTTGCGAAGATCCGAACCAGCACCTGTTGTGATACCATCAGCACCATAGATAATCTTTTCGGCTACGCGGCCGCCGAGTGCCCGAGCCAAGATATCTTTGAATTCGTAAACATTAGTATAGCTTTTGTCTTCGGGTGGCAAAAACCAAGTCACACCACCAGTACCACCGCGTGGGATAATTGTAACTTTGTGTACAGGGTCACTGTCTGGCAATACGTGACCTACAATCGCATGACCAGCCTCATGATATGCGGTCAATTCCTTTTCTTTTTCGCTCATGACCTTGGCCTTGCGCTCTGGACCAATCGCTACTTTTTCAAAAGCTTCGGTAACATCACTATTTGTGATCTTTTTGCGATTAGCACGTGCCGCAATGATAGCCGCTTCGTTGGCAATATTAGCAAGATCCGCACCACTACTACCAGCAGTCTTTGCCGCTAATTTATCTAGATTGACAGAACCATCAGTAGGTTTGTTTTTGAAATGAACGTCCAAAATAGCCTGACGATCCTTGCGCTCTGGCAACATGATATTGGTGCGACGATCGAAACGACCTGGGCGCAGAAGAGCTGGATCCAGCACATCAGCACGGTTAGTAGCAGCTAGCACAATTACGTTCGTACCCGTCTCGAAACCATCCATCTCAACTAGAATCTGGTTAAGTGTCTGCTCACGTTCATCGTGCCCACCACCCATACCGCTACCGCGGCGACGGCCGACAGCATCGATTTCGTCGATAAATATGATTGCCGGAGCGTTCTTCTTGGCCTTGGAAAACAAATCACGCACACGACTAGCACCAACACCGACAAACATTTCGACGAATTCTGAACCAGAAATCGAGAAAAATGGTACGTTTGCTTCACCGGCAACAGCACGAGCAAGCATTGTTTTACCAGTACCAGGGCTACCAACTAGTAGCACGCCTTTGGGGATTTTGGCACCAACTTCTTGGTATTTCTTAGGGTGTTTGAGAAAATCTACAACTTCTTCGAGATCTTGCTTGGCACTATCGTTACCAGCAATATCGCTGAAAAGCACTTTTTCTTTGTCGGTACCATAAAGCTTGGCCTTGCTCTTACCAAAGCCCATAGCCTGATTGTTTTGTCCCTGAGCTTGGCGCATCATAAACATGAAAAATCCGATAATCAATATAACTGGCACGATAATAATCGCTAGATTCCATAGCGTCTCGCCAGTAGCCGACGGAGGAGTCTCGGCAAGAGTCTGCTTGGCCTTATCATTGAGCGTATTATCCTTCATCAGGGTACTAACACCACCTGTCAAATATGATTTTTCGGTAGCGGTCTTTTTGCCTTTTAGGGTAATCTTTAAATCATTGCCTGAACTCTCGATTTTTTCGACTTTGCCATCATTTGCCTGCTTGATGACGGTCGCAATCGGTACTGTCTTGACAGTCTGAGCTGGCTTGGTAAGTGCGATAACGGTGAGTGTCGCGACAATCACAATCGCCCAAAAAAGGCCTAAGCGTGCCCAATTTGAGAGACTGTTTTTTGGTGGTTTAATTTTCGTTGCCATAAATTACTAACAAATCCTTTCACTATCTGTACGAAGAATAATTTTCACTCTCCTAATCATATCATTTATTGGTGGTCATGAATAGCGAAATCGGTCTTTGTAAATTGCAGTTTCACGCCGCCACCAACATCAAACTTACTTCCAGCTGGCAAAGTTTTGATGGCCTGAACTGCGGCCGCTGCCTGCGGAATCGTCGGCATCACACCAGTATCGCGCCCTATTACACTACGCACAAACTCGATAGCCACTGACTCGGGTATATTAATCACAAAATAACGGCTATATTTCTGCACGCCAGCTAGTTTTTGGATTTCAGCCTCAATTTGCTGCCTCAAAACCACCTGGTGATTACGATATAACAGCAGTAAGCGCTTGGTGTCTAGATCAAGTTCAGCGCACTTTTGGCGCAGTGAATTACGTAGGTATTTAGTGTCAAAATTTGTTGAGTCTTCGTGCCAATCCAGATTATTGTCCCTAGCATAATCCAAAATTTCAGCTTTTGTCATACCGAGTAGCGGACGAACTATACCTGGACTGCTTAGGACCGCCAAGCCTCGCCAAGCAGTACCGCGAATCAAATTAATAGCAATTGATTCCACTAAATCGTCTTGGTGATGAGCCGTGATAATTTGCGCCTCATGCTTATTTGCTAGCTCTCTCAAAAACTCATAACGCCGCTCGCGAGCCAATTCTTCGCTAGCATTTGGACCAAGTTCTTCGCGCTTGCTAGCAAATTCCAGTCCATATTTTTGAGCCAAATCAGCAACGAATTTTGCATCCTCGTGTGAATCAGAACGTATACCATGATCAAAATGAGCGACGAGGAGTGATACAGGAGGGGCCTGCCCCTCTAACCTGCCATTAACCAACATATGGAGCAGAGCCACAGAGTCTACTCCACCACTCACCGCCACAACATATTTATGATTTTTTGTCATACTAGATATTTATTATAGACGTTGATGCTCAGATATTTAAAATAAAATAATGTTTATGCTGGCCTAAAATCATATATAATAATGCTAGTGAATAAATATATAAACAAAAGTAATGGCTATACCATAATTGAACTAATTGTCGTGGTGGTAGTCATTGGCATACTCGCGTCAATCATACTCGTCGTATATGGCAACATTACCACACGAGCCCAAAATTCACGCAATCTCGCAAACATAGTAAATGTCAAAAAAAAGATAGAAATATTTCGTGAAGAAACAGGTAGATACCCCGATATGATATGTGGTAGCAGAAAACT
>CAZJFK010000009.1:13492-22610 GCA_964545515.1 uncultured Candidatus Saccharibacteria bacterium
TGTATATCCACAGGTCCATCTACCGGCACCGCCATCGAATCACTAAAATATGCGAATTTTGGTTATTTATCTACATGGGCGGATCCTACCAAATACACAAACTACGGGGCGGGCGGCAATGAGGGCAATACGGTCAGTGACACATACGGATATAATGTGCAATTCTGTCGACCAGATGAAAATTCTACCGTCACGGGAATCCGTATTTATTATCCATACGATAAAAAAACGGCATCTATAACAATCGGTTCAGACGAAGAATGTGTATAGATATCTCAACTTAATATTATATGTCTAACTAAATCTTTTCGAGGCTAGGACCCCTAACCAAATACCAACAAAACCACCGACAATCCCACCTAAGATTCCCCAACCGTCTAGCATACTATTGTCGCCAAAAAGCATCGGTACCGTACCACCGCCTATCATGCCTAATGTCGCTAGAGTCATAATAATCTTTTTATTCACCCTATCATTATACTACTGCTTACATATAGCTAGTACCGCCAAATAGATTTTTTGTTTTGATCACGTTTCCTTGCGAAAAGGTACTTTTCATGACAAAATACACTAAGTTTCACGTCTCCATTCGACCACCACAGGGAGTGACTATGTACGATGTGACGCACCTTAGCGATAATTTCAACGAAGAATTCCACGGAATCGCTGCCCGGCTGAGAGCGGAATTGACCTGGAAGCAATACGGAGAACTCCGGAACTACTTTCACGACAAAAAACTGGTCGGCGCAACTCGCTACATCAAACACGTCGCCAAGCAACGAGACACCGTGAGCCTCGAATATCTGGCGCTACGCCGCAAGAGTGTAGCCTGGAACAAGCTCTACCGCGAGATAGTCGATATGATTGAAACCCACGCTCGTTTCACTGATATAGTCGACGACTGGAATGATTTGATGCGACGGAATGGCGGTGCCAAACGAGCCGGTCAACTGGCCCGAAAAGAGCTCAAAGAACTCTCCTCGCCATCGCTACCACAATTCACCGTAATCCGGTGATAACATCAGCTACAAAGGTACCCCTCGGGGGTACCTTTTTCATCTATCATTTAGCGGATTACCTCTGGCTCGATTGACATCTATGACTTAATAGTTCAAAATAACTACATTCAGCGGGGAGCTGAAGCATGATTTACATCAGACCGAACGAAAGGTACTGCCCAATGCACGTAGTCTACGCGCACGAAGAACCACCAACTACGTATAGTAAATCGATTTTTCTGGCGGGACCAACACCGCGCAATCAAGCTGTGAAATCTTGGCGCCCGAGGGCGCTGAAATTACTGGCCAAGCATGGATACGACGGAGTAGTTTTCGTCCCCGAAGACCGTCCAGACGAGAATGGTGCCACAACATTTCACGGTGATTATGATGGCCAAGTCGACTGGGAAGACCGTTACCTAAACATGGCAGACTGCATATTGTTTTGGGTACCACGCGATATAGACACAATGCCCGCATTCACAACAAACGATGAATGGGGGTTTTGGAAAAATTCCGGGAAAACCGTTTTTGGAGCCCCAAGAACCGCCCCAAAGTGCCGCTACCAGATAATCTACGCAGATAAACTAAACGTCCCGTTTGCCACATCACTGGCCGCTACCGTGCAAAATGCGATAGGTTTCATCGGCTATGGTGCTGCTAGACGTGACGGCGAAAGATATGTACCGCTATACGTATGGCAAACACCAGCTTTTCAACAGTGGTACAAAGCCCAACGTGGCGTCGGCAATGAACTATCTGGCGCACAAGTTTTGTGGACATTTCATGTCGGACCACGGCGTGAGCATTTGTTTTTGTGGGCGATGCAAGTAGACGTATACGTTGCTAGCGAAGACCGCCACAAAACTAACGAATTTGTCATCGCTAGGCCAGATATATCGACAATTGTAGCGTATCGCAAAGGCCGCTCGATAGACATGGCCGAGATTGCCCTAGTACGTGAATTTCGTAGCCCAGCCTCCAACCCAACGGCTTTTGTATGGGAAACACCAGGCGGATCAACATTCAAACCTGGATTTAGCCCCGAAGCTTTGGCTGCTGAGGAATTTTACGAAGAAACAGGCATCCATCTATCACCAGAACGCTTCGTGTTTCACGAAGCTCGCCAGCTGGCGTCGACCCTATCTGCGCACCAAGCTCACCTGTTTTCGGTCGAGCTAACCGCAGACGAAATCGAAGCCTTCAAGAGTGACCATGGCAACGCCCATGGTGTCGAAGATGACACGGAGCGAACTTATGTCGAGGTTTTAACCCTCGGTGAAATTCGCAAAGGCACTTTTGTCGACTGGTCGGTGTTAGGCATGATCATGCACGTACTCCTCCGCCCCGAGTGATATTTACCCCCGATTTTCGGGGGTTTTAAAATTCATCGAAACCAAAGGCCCACCTTGACTAATACCTACAATTTGTTATATTGCATAGGTAATACAATAGTTCTTTTCAGTTTGGAGGAGACATGGATCTTGGTCTCACGAACAGGCAACGACAAATCGCTGATCTGCTACTTGAATTTGACGGTATTCGTTTTCATCACCTCAACCGTCGGCACCCCGGCCCTTCGTATCGGGCACTGTTTAACCTAAGCGCCGCGCTTTCAGATGAAAACTGTGCCGAGCTAATCAGAGAGGAGTTTCGCGAACTTCTATCTGGATACATGTGGACATATGAGCGCACGGCCGTCATGGCAAGCACCAATAATGCCATAGCCGACATCGTTGAAACTCTCAACGATCGACAAGAAAATCGAATTACTATCCCGATGAATCACGACAATCGATTTCGCGGTGGCGTGTCCGGTCGGCCACTCAGTGCTGGCAACCAAGTACTATTGATTGATGATGGTGTCAGTAGCTACGATACCATCAACACCGCAATCGCCGCCCTGGAATCAAACGGCTACGACATTGCACGTGTCGTTGGACTAATCGATCCATGTGATGGTACGTATTATGGTCTGAGGCACGCTCACTATCAAGTCAGCCCAGTCATGTCACTACGTAATATCCTCAAACATTATCGTTCTTCGCGCCAAATTAGTGAACGTCTATACGACGACCTAGTATCCGGCCTAGAATAAAACAATAAGCCCACTGCTATAATGTGGGCTTATTTAAATATGGTGCAATTAATTACTATAGGCCAAGTGATTTAGTATAGGCCTTATATCCGTCCTGGTAATATTTATCAGCACCATTATTAGAGCACGGAAAATCCACCAGTGCGACCTTTTTATGAATTTCACTAGACGAATCACCGCTAGACTTAGCGTCATTTGAGACTCGCTCCCTAAACTCACTAGAACACATACGGTCGATACCACTATTGACTATAGTGTAATCAGATAACCCGGTCGCCTCAAAGATAGACGCCACTACAACAACTACGATAAACAGTCCATTTAATATTAGTGACGCTATACCTAGTACGAGATAAGATTGTGGTATTTGTTTTATAGATATTTTCTTTTTTGCCATAAGCGTATTGTACCATGATAACTATCAAATATAACTAAATTCTTATGCTATAATAACAGGGGAAATTGGTTAGGCTATGAGTGAATATAATCACCAGGAATTTCTGCGTCCAATTAGTCACACCGACGACGACCTAATGCTAACTTTTCTATCAGAGATCTCAGCCCAAAACCCAAACACAATTGATATCTACAAAAGTGCTCACGACCAATACGTATCCGTACACACTACCGATAACTATATACACCCCACTGCTAGCGACACTGAAGTTAATACCTATTCTCAAACAGGTGCAAACATCAATGTTACCGCTTGCCTAGTCGTCAATTTGGAATATCGCCTGTCTGACGATTATCACATGATGACCAAAGTTATCGACATCGAACAAGGTCAAAACGCCAAACGCATAGTCCTCGAGCTCGGCAAGCACTCAGCCTGGCTAGAGCTCGATGATGATGGCCACATAGCCGAATACTCACTCGAACGAATCAACTAATCTACTTCCCATGCGCCAACTACATGGTATAATCTAATTAATAAAATAACGGTGGGCAACAGGAGGGTTATAACGTGCAATTAATCGAAAAATACCGCTGGGCACTAATCGTTGTCATAGTAGTTATCTTGGGGCTGCTACTCTTTAACGGCAACCAAGACAAATCAACAACCAAGAAGGACGACACCAAAGCTACTACCAAAACCGAGGCTACCAAAAAAGCCGAAGCCAAAAAGAAAGCTGCTGCCGACAAAAAAGCAACCGCCGAAGCCGCCAAAACAGGCGAAGTAACCTACACCGCCCAGGCTGGTGATTCATACACCGTCCTAGCCCGCAAGGCAATCCAAGCTTTTGCTACCAATTCAGGCACCAAGATCACCAAAGCACAAATCGTTGCCGCCGAGACATTCCTAACTCAAGATGCTGGTTCGCCATATCTAAACTTCGGTCAAAAAGTCACCCTAGACAAAGCCGTAGTTGCCAAAGCCGTAACCAAAGCCCAAGCACTACCCGCTGCTAACCTAGCACTATGGGAAACTTACGTACCATACGTTAATTTTGATACTAGCCACAACGGATAATATCAGCCAACTTATAAATAGCCTCGAAATCTCGGGGCTATTTATGTATAGTCACGAAGTGACAACCAAATAGTAGTAGCTACACCTATAACTAACACTAGAATCCTAAGTGTTCGACTCGATGTCCGCAGTGCCAATTTGGCCCCATAATATCCTCCGATTGTGCTACCGATAGCCATGACAATGCCATAATCCCAGTGTATATACGGCCCACTAGCCAACACCAAAGTAGATGTCAGCCCCATCAATGTCGCTGTGATGTTTTTCATGGCATTCATTTGGTGCGCATGATGCAAACTCGTGAAGCTGATAAACGCCAGTAACATAAACCCAAACCCTGGACCAAAATACCCGCCATACATCGACAAGAAAAACAAAACCGCACTCAAAATAATCAGTGAATCCTGATGCTTGACCCGCCCGTCCATGTGTTTTTTGAGCTGAATACGAATATACGGCTGAACCGCAAAAATAAACACCGATACTGCAATCAGCAGCGGCACAAATTTGTTAAATTCACTGACTGGGGTAATTCGCAAAATATACGAACCCAACCCCGCCCCAATCATACAGGGTATCAGGAGTAGTCCGTATTTTTTAGGCGTCTCACGAATTAATTTGACATATCCAAGCGCCGACGCCGCCTGTCCTGGCACCATAGCCAAAAATCCTGTGGCATTGGCCGCCAGCGGGTTGAGCCCCATGGCAATTAGCACTGGAAATCCAATCAACGAGCCACCGCCCGCGACAGCATTCATAGAGCCAATTACTAGCCCAGTAATAAAAAGAATTACAAGTGTCATTTTTGTTTATAAGTGTTTAATATATTCTAGCAGATAAGCGTTTCAAAATTAAAACTCCGCAGTTATTATGCGGAGTTTGGACTAAGCCGTCCAAGGATACGGATCACCTGGTTCAACAGTATCCACTAAATTGATCGGAACGCGTGTCGTGAAAGATATACTACCACCAGCACGATTTGTGCCTTTTACGACAGCCGTAGCACCATATTCGCCAACCTTGACGCTAGCAACCTGGCCAGCAACCATATCTTCGTAGTAATATTCATAGGCATCGCTAGCGCGTGACACTGATTTATAGGCCACAAACCCCACCAAGACAGCCGGCAACGTACAAAGCGACATCATCAAGACACTGTGTACACCGGCTAGCGTACTCGGAACAACACCAAATGCGCCCATGGCCAGAGTACTCCACCCGATAGCCGACATCACCACTGAAAGCCCAGATATCATCAACAACACAGTAGACACGGACATCTTGCCGATCAAGTACCACTGATGTGGAATTCGCGACTGAACTCGCATGTTAGAGTCCAAGGCCATAACTGCTCCAATCGTAGAAGGTGCGCAACACTTGTTGATTAATGTTATTATAATATATTTAATGCTAGTGGTCAATGTATATTGAGCTGCTATTGACATATTCGTATTATATTGTTATAGTATGAAATGTAGATAAAACTGAATATGGTAGTTTGGATAATAGTTCGTAGAAAGGTGCTCAAAATGGCATTTTCGCAAAACGACAGGTCGGCTAACCAAGGAGCACACGACGCAGCGCGTCGCAGCTACAGTGACTACAGTCTTCACCAGCGCATGACAACCGGCCGCGAACCGACAGCCCAAGAATGGATTCGCGAACGCGACAGTCACCGCTACTAGCAACACTATCTACTCGGCCCGCGCCTGCGGGTCTTTTTAATACGGAGCCGATTGTTATATTAAAAAGTTATAGGTGAAACATCTCACCAGAACAAGGATATCGCCCTACGGGCTCCTACCCAATCAATATAACCATAGAAATAACCCAACTCATGAGTTGGGTTATTTCTATGGTAGCACCGACAAGGATTGAACTTGTGACCTCAGGCTTATGAGTCCTGCGCTCTAACCAGCTGAGCTACGGTGCCATACAGGCTATAACAATTTAGTATTATAACATAAATACCGCCCCTACGGACGGTATTTATTCTAACCTAGTCATAAAACTAAAGGTTGGCAGCTTCGAGTGCAGCTTGGCGACGTGATACAAACGCTTTCAGTTCATTTGAACTGCGTGGGCGATTCCACGATGCGAGCGATAAGTTTTTAATCGTCTTCTCGAACTCAATAGTTCTGCCAGACAAAATATTTGTCATCTGTGGTGGCTCCTTTTTGATTTTTGTTTTTATGAATGGCTACTCTTAATTTACCATAAACATCATAAAAAAGCAATACCATTTTTAATCATTTTTTGCAATTTTGGTACTAACTATACACTTATGCTAAAATAAAGCAAAAGGATTAAGATAAAAATGGCTAATTTTGAACTCAGCACATCTATCGCTATCGTCGCGCTAGCAGCCTTGTGCCATGCGTTTTTTCAGCTAAGCCTGAGTGTTTTGACCCTACTCAGTAGCCACGCCATTGGCCGCGAGACCCGTCGTGCCAAAGTACTATCGCTAACTGGCACATACATATTTGGCAATGCCATTATGGTAGCCCTGATCGTATCATCGGTCTCGTTTGTGCTATCGGCTATACTACCCAAAACCAACCACACCCTACTATGGGCCGTAGCAGCGGCTTGGATTATAGCCGTAGGCGTAGCAGTCTGGACGGTGTATTTCCGCCGACGCGAAGGAACGGCGCTCTGGATACCACGTAGTTTTGCCAAATTCCTAAACAAACGTACCAAACACGCCATGTCGAGCGCCGAAACATTTAGCCTAGGGCTAGTTAGCGCCCTAATCGAAGTACTCTTTACCAGCGCTCCAATCCTCATCACCAGCCTAGTTCTGATCGAACTACCTGGCTACATGCAACTAGGTGGATTAGCATTATACACCCTAGCCGTTATCACACCCATGCTCATCATCTATGCGCTGATTGGCAATCGTGTCAAACTCAGCCATATCCAAAAATGGCGCGAAAACAACAAACGATTTCTGCAATTTGCAGCTGGTAGCGGGCTAATAATACTCGGTGCTTTTATCTACGTATCGTGCGTACTAGCATTATCAAGTGGCAGCGAAAGGCTAGTACTATGAGTGACCTAGCAGTTGATGTCGTCAAACGGTCCAAGCGCCGCCCCAACGAAAAATACGACCCCGACAAACTATACGATAGCTTAGTGCGTAGCTGCCGCAGCGTCCACCTGCCAGCCGGCGAAGCTAGCGACATAGCCCGCAAAGTCACCGCTGCCGTCGATGCTTGGTGCGGCGACAAAACCGTCGTCACCACTATAGATATTCGCAAAGCCGCTAGTCGACACCTCGAAAAATACAATTCCGACGTGGCCTATATATATCATTCACACAAGGTAATCCTATAATGGCAAGAAAGCAAAAGTTTGATTACGATTTAATCATTATCGGTAGCGGAGCTGGCGGTAGTACAGCAGCTGTGGCAGTCGCAAAATCAGGTCAAAAAGTGGCTCTAATCGAATCTGGCCAGTTTGGCGGCACTAGCCCTAATTCTGGCGATATACCCACCAAAGCCCTGCTAAACGCCGCCCTGGTATATTACAAGGCCAAATCTGGGGCACGATTCGGACTAAGACCCGACACACTTGGCTTTAATTTCCTATCACTGCGTGAATGGAAAGAATCAGCGGTCAAACGCACAGGTGTAGGCACTAGCCGTAAATTCCTGCGCGAAACTGGTGTCGATATCATCGATGGCTTTGCCCATTTTATATCACACCACGAAATAAGTGTTGCCCGCAAGACATATTCAGCTCGTAAATTCATCATCGCGTCGGGCGCTAAATGGAATTCACCAGACATCGAGGGTCTAGAGGAATCAGGTTATGAGTCGCCAAATAGCATATTTGAAAACACCAAGCTACCAAAATCTGTATTTTTGATTGGTAGCAGCGATACGGCCATTGAAACCGCCCAAATCCTAGCAATCCTAGGTACCAAGGTATACCTAGCCACCAAGGATAACCAACTATTACCAACCCTAGAACCCGAGGTCGGTGAATCAATCAAAAAAGCCCTCGAGGCAACCAAAAATGTCGTTATCTCGACCAAAACTGACACCGTATCCGTCATCCGCGAAAATATCGCCAAGCGTGTCTATATTAGCCGCGGCGGAGCTACCAAATCAATCCGTGTCGACGAAGTTATCCTGGCCACCGAACGCCAACCAAACACTGACATTGGGCTCGATAACGCCGGAATCAAATACGATGGATCTGGAATTATCGTCGACGAGCACCTACAAACGACCAATAAAGACGTTTATGCCGTTGGTGACGTACTCAGTAGGCATGGACACACCCACATGGCGCTAATCGACGGCAAAATAGCCGCCAACAACGTGATTTCGAAATCCAAAATGATCTCTGATTACGCCGCATCACCGCGCGTCATATTTACCATGCCATCTGTGGCGACCGTAGGCCTAACCGAAGCCGAAGCCAAATCTGCCAAGATTAGCTACAAGAAATCCGTAGCCCCAATCGGTATAGTTGCCCGCAGTAATGTCGATGATTTTGCCGATGGATCGAAGCGTGGTGTGTTTGAAGTGAATGGATACG
>CAZJFK010000009.1:22620-28792 GCA_964545515.1 uncultured Candidatus Saccharibacteria bacterium
GCCGATGGATTTGTCAAAATTATTGCCGACAAAAAGGGTGTATTACTCGGAGCCACTATCGTAGCACCAAATGCCTCCGAGATAATTCATGAATTATCCCTGGCAATCAAATATGGGCTAACTGCCGCCCAAGTGGCCGCCACTCCCCATGCCTATCTAACATGGAGCGAAGCTATCCGCGTCGCTACCGCCAAGATTAATTGACGTAAATAGTCTAGTATTATATAGTAATTATAGTCTTCACGGGTACCCACTCGTGAAGTTTGTTTATCTAGCATAGTTAGGAAGGTCATGCCTAGCAGGGAAAATAAAACAGAAACGGCCTGGATTGAAGACCGCAAGTCTCGGCCCGAAATCAGAGACGAGTTCTGCCATGCACCCGCACCTGGTGGTAGCCTGCGCAAATGCACGCTCAGACTCGACCACGACGGAATCCATCGTGATGGCGCCCTCGCTTGGTTTGGTACTCACTGGGCCTAGTGCCCCAACCCCTCGTCATTTTTGACGGGGGATTTAAATTATTACATTCAAATAGCACCCGACACAAACTTAAAAAATAAGATTTTATAAGAGCAAATATCGCAAGCTAGCAGGAAGATATGACCGTCAGGAGAGAGTCGCTATGCCGTAAACGGATCTCAGAATAAGTTTGTCAATGCCAAAATGGTATAGTTTATCCACAGACCATAATCTTAAACTTAATATAAAATTTGCAAAATAGCTTGATTATTTTATAATACTGTGATACTATAATAATAGCTCATCTACCATGCGTGGAAGGAGTAACGACATCGTCCGTAAGGGCGGTGTTTGCTTTTATGTAGATTGAGATGCAATGTACGCATCATATTCTTTTTGGTACTTCTGTCTTGTGTGCTCTCTCTCAACACAGAACGCAGTCCAAAGCATGCAATAGCCACTACGGTGCTCTATGATAACCATGTAGTCATGCTCCCTAAGCCAAAGTACTGTCCTATTCCTATATTTACTTGATGGCCACCTAAGAATTGAAGCGTCGGTAGAGTTTTCAATGATGGCACGTGGCCATAGTACACGCTTACAACGCTCTAAATCTGGTAGTCGTTCTTCTTCCGTTCTCCCACTACTGGTGATGTGCCAAAATGTTGCGCCCTTGCCATCTATCTCCGGGTGTTTTTTAGCAGTAAGCTTAGTGCCGTCGAACATGATTTGAGACCTATAAAAATCATCATGAAATGCAGTATGTATAGCATCTACATAATCGTCCCAATTGCCCCCATAATCTGCAAGCTCAATTACATCCGGCAACCAAGAAGGCGGGGTACTCACGGCTACAAACTCTCTTCTTCATCCCTGCCGTGCCAGACAAACAAATTAAACTTTTGCTCTTTATAAAGAGTTCTCTTTGTTAATGAATAACCGGAACGGTGCTTTACTTTTTCTATCACCATTCTCTTCGCATCACTAATCTCAGATCCCCTGTTTTCAGCCATAACTGCACCTATAAGCAGATCACAGATCTGCAATAAACTTATCTCATGTGACCGTACAAGCTGAATCTGCTGAATAACACGACGATCAAAATCATACATTTGATTTGATAACACGTCCCGTAAAGCATCTACTTTTCGGCCACCCCCAGTGTCTTTAATATCTAAAAATATTTTATAGAAATTAGTGTTGTCCAATACAACCTTGAGAAGAATAAAGTACATCCTATAGTACCAGTCGTCATGAGAATTTTCAAAACGATTGTGATCTAACTCGTCTTTATCCGCAACAACAAGCCCTCTAAAATTTAAGTCGTCATTATCAAAAAAGTAGTCTACTAGATCAAGATAGAAATTAACCTTTGCAGGTGAAATCTTTGTCCACTTTATCTCAAAGGTGCTCGGCAAACCGTGTCTTGCCTTTATCTCTTTTATTCTTTCCGTTATCTCATGTCGTGAATCGGTAACACACCAAACCGCCCCCAAAACCATACATTTTTGGTTGTCATGCTCTAGATGAGAAGACTCATCACAATACACAGAATAAGTATTAGCCATAAATCTATTTTACCAGCCATAAGCTTACCTATAATAAATAAGTAATTTTTACCACAATTAAATGCACATATTTTAAAGTGTTGTGCAAGCTATAGTACATGGAACATTAACTATACTCTTAGTGTTATCAATCTTTTTATTATAATAGAGTCATGAAACAACCCGATAAAAATCTCATCAAACGTTCAGCGTATGAATTAGCCGACTCCATAGCGTCAAATATCCCTGGCGTCGCTCAGGCTTGGGCGTTAGGTAAAGCCCTATACGGAAGCGCTTTGGAACTTAGACAGCAACGAGCACTCGAATGGGTCGAGGCAATACAAAATGACCAATCCACATTTAATAAAAGCGTGGTTGGCTCTGAGGAATTCCAAGATGGGTTCATGGTAGCCCTCGAGGATTACTTAAAGCTTAGAGATTATGTGAAGCGACGCATAGCACTCAATGTCTTCAAAGGGTTTACTGGTCATAATGATAAGGTAGAGTTCCCATTAGAGCGCTATAACGATACGCTTAGGAAAATGTCGCCCGCCAGCCTTAGAACTTTGGCATTTATCAAGAATGAAGTTATACCAGTGATGGAGCACGAATTAGAAATAGAGAGCAACCTAGCGGGCTTCAAGCAACTACCGGTTAAGCCTCAATCGTTTTCCGGATATGACCATACAGGCAAGCTTAGCAATATGGGCAGTCAGCTCTCAGAACTTGAATATCTAGGACTATTAAAAGAAGTATCTAGTTATCCCAACGGCTTGTCTTTTAGCGCCGAGGGTATGGTAACAGGGTGGTCTCTAACTGATTTCGCCAAGGATTTCATCGTGTTCATTGAAGATGATGCATCACTAGAAAACAATTCAATAATATCATAAGCCAAGATCTCACTATATTGAATACCTTACAGTAACGAAGGTTTTATACGTTACTCTTGCGCCTATTATCTTCTTTGCATAGCATTTGACAATTGCTAGATATAGTTTTGCCACCCTGGCTCCACGGAGTAATATGGTCGGCTTCCATGTCGCCAATGTCAAAGTGTTGCCCGCACTTAGGACAGATACCATTTTGTCGCTCATATGATTCACGTTTATCTCGATCATTAAATGCACGAATCGACAGATATTTCTCTTGTCGCGTCAAAATATACGGATAAATACCCGGCTTCTTAGTCACGTCATCATCAATCATCAGACGTTTAATTTCTTCTTCTATCGCCTCAGGATTTAGCTGTACGTCTTTATATTCGTTATACAAACTGCCCCACTCAACACCGTTCATTTCACGACGATAGTTTGTAAAAGCAGCACGCACCCACATTATTACAGACTGGAAATATCCCCACAGTTCATCAGCCTTATCATCATGTTGATGTCGTGACATGTACTCTTCTATGTCATCGTTATTAATCCATCTCAGAGATGTTTCGAGATAATCTTGGCGAATTGGTGAACCAGCAAGTAGCGATCCGCCGTCAGTTGATAATAAATATGCTACGCAATTATTCTTACTAAACTTTAACTTTGCATCAGAAAGCCATGGTCCAGTATACACGGCGTTTCGTAACTCTTGGTCATATAGCTTCTCGCCCGCTATATTAATAACTCGAAACCAATCCAGCCGTTCACGATCCGTACCCTCACAAAAATAAATCATCAACTCATAATCCAAAATTTGCTCTTGCTCACCCGTTGTTAAACTATGAAAGTACATGCCATCGACAGAGAAATCACCTTCAATATACTGAGCTATGCTTATAGTCCTCTGCTGACCGTCTAACACCTCATAAGTATCGTCGTCTTTTACTACCCAGTACATTACGTTGAGCGGAAAGCCTTTGCGTACAGTATCAATCACGGAATCACGCTGCTTGCCAGTATATACAAACTCTCGTTGATATCTCGGTCGTACATCCAGTCTGCCACCATATGCACTTACACCTTCTTCGGCACTATCCCTATATTCGTTCACTATGTCGCGTACTGTGATACGATGTAAATCAATTTTCATTGTTTCTCCAATAACTTATTTCTTATAACAATTCTCTCAAAGGGTGCACGCCACGGCTTACCGTCCTTTTCAATCCACAAAGTAGCTTTGTCTCCGCGAAATCTAATAGTTTTTTCAAGTTGCACACCCTTGCCGATAATTTCAAATTGATCTGGGTTATATTTATCGATAAATGTAATGGGCACCCCCATTTGGCCAGCATAGTCCATAGGGATATCAGACACTTTTCCCACCTCTATGGCATCGTAGTTATAATATTTAGGGTACTCACTCTCTACATATCTTTTATATAGCTGAATTTTTTCATGGTGTTTGGCGACCTCCATATTTGTAAACCAACAGGACGTCGAAACGCGTGCAATTTTTTCACCCGTTTCTTTATCAATATGATGATACTTTTCCCAATCATCCGGCACAACAAAATACATACCAACGTTAAAGTTTGTATAACCCGTCCTCAACTGGTCATTCTGTACTAATTCAAATGTTTCTTTATATGTAAGTGCATTTGTATTACCTATTATCAGAAATAGCTTCTCATACTCAACGAGCTGAGCTACGTATTCTCGGAAAAGCGAAAACGGAGGATTAGTGCATATTATATCTGCTTCTTTAAGCAACTCTACACACTCATTACTACGAAAATCACCATTACCCATCAAAGGTGTAGCAGTATTTTTATCATGTCGCAATAAATATTCAACATCAGAAAGATTGATTGAACCACTATCATCTGTGTCAATTACTTCATTAATCTCTATCTTAAAAGGCTGCTTACCGTCTGGCTTCAATCCCTCCATATCCAAGAGAGATAACTGAGTACCTACTATTGGCGACTTAGTGTAGCTTGTGGCTATTAATCTTTTTAGTCCTAAGTGATTAAAATTATTTGCAAAGTATTTAAAGAAGTTACTTTCAAATGGATCGTCACAATTCAAAAAAACTACTTTATCTTTAAACTGTGTTTTATAAAACCTCAACTCCTTTTCAATATCTTCTAATCTTGTGTAAAATTCATCTTTTTTAGTCCTATTAGCGGAGTATAAGATACCTTTTGACATAGCAGCCTTTCTACATGACTGCCAAAACAAAAAAGGCAGCACGTGCTGCAAAATCCTAAACAACCCAGAGCTAAACGCCTGAATTGAAAAGAACACACGATACTGCCTTTTCTAGCGTTTAGCTCCTCATTGCTTGAGGAAGCTCTTAAATTGTTTAGGATTTTGCTCTCTCATTGTATCGTACGCAATATAACTAGTAAACAGGCAGGATTCGGCGTAGTGCAACGCAGAAAAGGGAGCTGGCTCACTTTTCAAGCAAACGGAGGAGCGTGATTCGCCGTAGGCGAATATAGCGATACTGCGACACGCGAGCAGTTGCTCGCGGTAGTCATAGGTTTGATTTGTTCGCGCAGCGAAGAAAAAACCCCAGTCCTTTTTGGACTGAGGTTTTTTCCTTGGTTGCGGGGGCAGGATTTGAACCTGCGACCTTGTGGTTATGAGCCACACGAGCTGACCAGACTGCTCCACCCCGCGATACATCTAATATATTAACAACTATCCAGTAAAAATTCAATAGTTAGCTCTTGGCACCAAAGAAGAAATCAATCCACTGCTCAACTGGTGGCGGGACAACTCGCTCGGGCAAGGCCTCGGACTTCTGCGAATAAGCGTCATCATCAGCTATTACATCTTGTGAATTCGGTGGCAAAATCAACAAACTCTCGCCAGGTTGAGCCAAACCAAGCCGTCGTCTAGCCTCTAAATCAAGATATTCAGATGTTTGATAATATTTCTGCTGATATTTGAGAGTATTTACCTGTAATTTGACAAGTTCTAGCTGAGTATCTTTCTGATTAATCTCGCGTTGCAAATTATAATTACGCTGAATAGCTAAAACCGACGACCAAGCAAAATATAGCGCAATCACAAGCGCAACAATAATCACAGAATTACTCGTGCTAGCTAGCTTGCGGGCCTTGAAGATTAATCGGCGTATTTGTCTTTGATGCATCTCTTACCATTATATCCAAATATGGTAGAATATATAATGTACAAATTGCGAGGGGCTGTAGCTCATCGGTTAGAGCAGGCGGCTCATAACCACTTGGTAGTAGGTTCGATTCCTACCAGCCCCACCAC
>CAZJFK010000010.1:0-25690 GCA_964545515.1 uncultured Candidatus Saccharibacteria bacterium
GTTCCAGTCTGGCTGATCATCCTCTCAGACCAGCTAACGATCGTCGACTTGGTAGGCCATTACCCTACCAACAATCTAATCGTACGCGGGCCGCTCCCAAAGCGCCGAAGCTTTAATCCGAAGACCATATGCGGTATTAGCACACCTTTCGGTGCGTTATCCCTCACTTTGGGGCACGTTCCCACGCGTTACTCAGCCGTTCGCCGCTCGTCAGCAAGTAGTAAACTACTCCTGTTACCGCTCGACTTGCATGTATTAGGCACGCCGCCAGCATTCATCCTGAGCCAGGATCAAACTCTCCATAAAAATGATACTTATAGTGTATCAGACTCAAATAAACTGACGATGATATTGCACAACTAAATTGTTAACGTACAGAAATCATCTGTCCAACTCGCACTTAAATGGTGTTGACGTCGCTCTTTGCTCACAACAAGCTGGCGACCAGACTGTTAACCATCATACAGTCATTTTACTAACTAGTCAAGGGGTATTTTAAATTAAATTACATTAAGCTAAAAATAGAACCTATAATCAGACCAATAACAGCCCCAGCAGTCACTTGTAAAGGGGTGTGACCCCTGGATACGTGGGGCTGCCTAGCATGACCAGCTTTATTGATTAGGCCGACAATTGCATCACCAAGTTCACCTGTGGAGCGCCTCACCATCATGGCGTCATATATAACAATGCTAGAAAATACCGCTACGATGGCAAACTGCACGGAATCACCCCCGTATCCGAACAATACCGTTGTAGCAAGCGCTACAACGGTAGCTGCATGTCCGCTTGGCATACCACCCGACTCGTATAGCGATGATGTCCTGGTCTTTTTTTCCGTCGCAGTATTTATAATAGTCTTCAAAGCCTGGGCGACCAACCACGCAACAATAGGTGCAACCAGATACTTACTCAACTACTTATCCGTTCTGAGCAGGAGCACTTGCAGCTGCTTCTTCTTCATCAGTATTTTCTTCTGGGATTAAGCCCAGGGACACCACTGTATCGCCTTCTGCAAGCCTCATAATACGCACGCCCTGCGTTGTCCTGCCTAGTGTTGGTATATCCTTTAATGAAACTCGAATCGCCTGGCCCTTGCTTGATATCATCAAGACTTCATCGTCCGTTTCGTCTATCGTACGTACAGTCACAATAGAGCCCGTTTTAGTGGTTAGATGAGCCGATTTAACACCAAATCCACCACGCTTCTGACTACCAAAGTTTTCAACCTTAGTTACCTTGCCGTATCCGTTCTGGCTGACTACCAGCAGCTTACTCTTGGGGTCTGAAACGATATCCATACCGACAGCAGTATCACCAGAGCGTAATTTTACTCCTCGTACACCACGAGCCGATCGCCCCATGGGCCTGACATCCTTTTCATTAAATCTAATGGCCATGCCGGCAGAAGTTGACACAATGACATCAAATTCACCAGTAGTCCTCTGAATCCATCGAAGCTCATCACCATCATCTAGATTAATAGCTATCAATCCGTTAGTACGAATATTCGCATAATCCTTCAACGGAGTCTTCTTTACTGTTCCATTGGCGGTTGCCATAAACAGATAACCTTCGTCATTAGCATCCTTTTCAAGCCTAATAATAGAAGTGATCTTTTCTTCTGGTTGAAGCTGCAAGAGATTGACTGCGGCCACGCCCTTGGCGCTCAAACTAGCAGCAGGTACCTCGTAAGCTTTCAACCTAAACACTCGGCCGCGATTAGTAAAGAATAGCAAAAAGTCATGCGTGCTAGCTGGCACTAATTTAGCGATAATATCTTCTTCCTTAGTAGTCATACCGCGCTTACCCTTACCACCCCTATGCTGACGCCTGTATTCACTTACTAGGGTTCGTTTGATATAGTTCTCTGTTGTAAGAAGTATAACACTATCTTGCTCAGGTATCAGATCCTCATCACTAAATTTACCTAGCTCATGATTGATGATTTGTGACCTGCGCTCATCACCGTATTTATCCTTCATTTCAAGGAGTTCTTCCTTGATAATCTTTAGAATCTCTTGTTCATTAGCCAAAATAGTCTCTAATTTAGCAATCAGTTCTTGGAGTTGTTTTAATTCATCCTCAATCGCTTGACGTTCCAATCCTGTTAGTCGTCGGAGCTGCATTGCCAAGATAGCCTTTGCCTGAATCTCTGATAGCTTAAATTTCTTGATTAAGCTCTTTTCGGCTTCTTCTTGGGTCTTACTGGCGCGTATCGTCTTGATTACTTCATCAATATTATCAAGTGCGATCTTATAGCCCTCAAGAATATGCGCACGTTCTTTGGCCTTGCGTAGCTCATATTCGGTCCTACGACGCACAACTACCTGGCGATGTTTAACAAACTCAGATAATATCTCTTGCAAACCGAGCATACGGGGCTGAATACCGCCAACTAATGCCAGCATATTATAGTGAAACTTGGTTTGAAGCGTTGTCACTTTATAGAGCTGATTAAGTACCTTTTTGGGGTAGGCGTCTTTCTTTAGCTCAATAACCATTCTTACTTTGCCCCTAGCAGACTCATCACGAAGATCACTGATAGAGTTAAGTTTTTTATCTTTAACAAGCTCAGCAATCTTCTCTATAAGTGATGCTTTATTTACACCAAATGGCATCTCGGTGACGACAATTTGATGACGTCCTCGCTTTGTTTCTTCTATATTTGCAGTAGCTCGAATCGTAACACTACCGCGACCAGTCTGATACGCTTGACGCATAGGCGCCCCACCGTATACCGTAGCGCCAGTTGGAAAATCAGGTCCTTTTACATACTTCAAAAGGTCATCAACTGTTGCATCAGGATTTTCTATTAAATGAATGGTGGCGTCTACAAGCTCCCCTAGATTATGTGTCGGTATGCTGGTAGCCATACCTACTGCAATACCTACCTGTCCATTCAACAGTAGATTCGGCAGCTTTGCGGGCAACACTACCGGCTCTTGCTCAGAACCATCGTAGTTATCCCTAAAATCAACCGTGTCCTTATCGAGGTCTGTTAGTAGCTCATTGCCAGGGCGTCCAAGCCTTGCTTCTGTGTATCGAGAAGCAGCTGGTGGATCACCATCCATAGAACCAAAGTTACCCTGGCCTTGAACGAGTGGATATCGCATAACCCAGTCCTGAGCCAAACGAACCATCGAGTCATAAATAGAGCTGTCGCCATGAGGGTGATATTTACCCATAACTTCACCCGCTATACGAGCAGACTTGGCAAATTTACCACCAGGTCTCAAACCCTGTTCACCCATAGTGTACAAAATACGACGATGTACGGGCTTCATGCCATCACGTACATCTGGTAAAGCTCGGTCTACAATAACCGACATTGAATAGCGTAGATAGCTATCCTCCATAACTTCTTCAACTGTACGCAGTTCTACCGTCTTTGAGTGCGCTGGTTGTTCTACTATTTCACCTTCTAGGGGCATATCGTTATCTTCATTCATATTAGACATCCAATTCTTCTAAACTTACATCTTTGGCCCGAGACTGAATGAAACTCTTACGTAGCGACACTTCCTCGCCCATAAGCTTTGTAAAAATTGCATCAGCACGTTCGGCATCTTCTACTTTAACCTGTATAAGAACCCTATTCTCTGGATTCATAGTAGTCTCCCATAATTGATCTGCGTCCATCTCACCAAGACCCTTGTATCGCTGTATATCACTTAAACCAGCTTGTTTTAGCGGAGCGTCATCCTTGTTGATCTCTGTACCACGCTCTTTACGCTCCTTGATAAGGTCAGCAATTATCGAATCTCTCTCTTCATCGCTATATGCATACCAACGCTTATTACTACCACCCTTCAATAGAAACAGTGGTGGTTTAGCCAGATAGATATGTCCGCCCTCTACAACCTCGTGCATATACCTAAAGAAGAATGTCATCAAAAGTGTGGCGATATGACTACCGTCAACGTCGGCATCTGTCATGATAATAATTCTATCGTAGCGTAAACCAGATACATCAAACTGATCACCTATACCTACGCCCAGACCCTTAATCAGACTAACTATCTCATTATTGGCGAGCATCTTATCTAGACGCGCACGTTCGGTGTTGAGTACTTTACCACGTAGAGGCAATATCGCCTGAGTACGGCTATCTCGGCCAGATTTAGCCGATCCACCAGCAGAGTCACCCTCGACGATGTATAGCTCGCACTCCGCGGGGTTCTTACTAGAACAATCGGCTAGCTTCCCTGGCAAATTTAGGCCATCAAGAGCACCCTTGCGAATAATGTTATCCCTAGCAGCACGAGCAGCCTTACGGGCACGGGCGGCCAATAGTGACTTTCCTACAATCTTCTTGGCAACAGCTGGATTTTCATCGAGATAATACGAGAAATATTCATTCATGACCTGCTCGACATATCGTCGCACCTCTGGGTTGCCAAGCTTATTCTTGGTCTGACCCTCAAACTGAGGATCTGGGAGCTTCACGAGAATAATTGCCGTTAAGCCCTCACGAATATCGTCACCAGTTAAATTATCTTCTTTTTCTTTTAGGAGACCTGATTTTCGAGCATAATCGTTGATAACCCGAGTAAGAGCTGATTTAAAGCCAATTAAGTGAGTACCACCATCAGGAGTGAGTACATTGTTGGCAAATGGCTTGACTAACTCAGTAAATGTCTCGTTATACTGTATTGCCACTTCAACCATTGAGTCTTCTACTTGTTTCTCTACATAGAAAACATCACTTGTTACAACATCTTTGCCTATATTAAGGTGTTTAACGTAGCTCTGAATACCACCTTCAAAATAAAAGGCCATCCTATCATTTGTGCGTTCATCAATAACTGACGTATACACACCCTTGGTAAGATATGCCTGATGCCTCAAATAATCTACGACCCACTTATAGTCAAAATCGACTGTTTCCTTAAAGATGGTAGGATCTGGATAAAATATAATACTTGTACCGCTGGGCCTATCAGTTTTACCAAGTTTTTTAAATGGCACACTAGTTATACCGCGTTCGAATTCAACTCGATATAACTCGCCATCCTTTGATACTTCTGCAATAAATTTAGTAGACAAAGCATTCACTACACTCGATCCTACACCATGAAGTCCTGATGATACCTTGTATCCACCACCACCAAACTTACCGCCTGCGTGCAGGATTGTTAGAACCGTTTCCAAAGTGCTCAAACCAGTCTTAGGATGCTTACCAACAGGTATACCACGTCCGTCGTCTGTAATTTTTACACCACCGTCTGCTTGCAGTATGATATCAACCCTAGTTGCATACCCAGCAATGGCCTCGTCTATACAGTTATCAGCGATTTCTTTAATTAAGTGGTGAATACCGTCATAACCAGTACCACCTATATACATACCAGGACGTTTACGAACTGGCTCTAGTCCTTCTAGGACTTGAATTTGCGATGCATCATATGATCCAGAGTCTTGTTTTTTTACCATCTTCCCTCACGCTCAGACAATTAAGCCATTTACATTTTCTCTATTATACCCCAAAAGATAGACACGCTCAACACTTGTAGTGAACACAATTCTTATGCTAATGTATGTCTAGGGGTAGTAGATATATTAAAATCGTGTTTAGGAAATTAGTAGCTAATTTACCATTTAGTCCATCGCTCATACGAGAGGTTGGTATTTATGCCAACAAACTCCGTAAAGAGGACACGACACGCCGTATCGCGGCTATTATATTTACTTTAGCAATTATAGTTCAATCTTTGGCTATTGTATCTCCACCGGAGTCCGCCAATGCATCTAATGATCAAGATATAATAAGGGGTGGTATAGACACTCTAACGGATTTCACAAACCGATACGACCATAATGAAGATGACTTAAAAGACATCCTATCATCTATTGGTATCAGTCACGACGATATATTATCGAGTAAAGAATCGAATGTGAGCATCACTAATGATAGTTACATACTGAATAGAAATGGAAATATATCCAACAGCAGCAAAGAGCGCATTATACTGTACGAAAAGGGCGCTGGAGGCAACGGCAAACGATACTTCTCGGCAGCAACCGACTTTTATGGGGATACATCGTCCATTACAGGATGGACGGGCACTAGCAAAGTCCTGGGTAAATTTAGCATCATCAAATCCAACGGAGACATAATTCTATACAAAATGCCCCCAACTCTCGGGGTAGTAAAAAGCAACTTACAGCTATCTATATCTGGCATTAATGCTTCTGATCAAAATAAATCACTCAATTCATCCACGATTAAGTCCGGAAATACACTTAAATATACCGTAACAATAACAAACAACAGTAGCTCCTATCAAAATGGACGAATCGAGGTGCCCCTAAATGATGCACTGGAATATACAAACTTCATAGACAGCTCTAACGGTATTTTTGACAATCAAAATAAAATTATTACATGGCCTAGCACTCAAATACCACCCAAAAGCAAGATCAGCGAAACCTTTACGCTACAAGCACTAAACAACATACCCGCAACAAGTAACGGACTGAGTAATCCTAATTCCTACGACTGCCGGGTGCTAATTGTTGTTGGCAACGTGCTCAAATCAAATGTCAAATGTCCTAGTAATAAAATATTGGAGTCAATAATCGAGTCGCTACCAAAGACAAGCTTAACGACCACGATTATTTTTACAGCAACTATCCTGCTAGTGTCACTTTACTTCTACGTAAGAGCTCTTCAGCTCAAAAAAGAATTACGTATTATACGTCATAATTTTAACAACGGTAGCATATAATGAGTATGAAAAAAACCCAACAATCTGATACCAAATTAAGTAGTAAGATCCCAGACAAAAAGCTGCTGAATAACAGCCTGAATGAGCAATTAGACATGGTAAGAAATGAGCTATCCGGTATCGAAAGACTACTTAGTCTAATATCGCATAATAAAGTTGTCGAAAGCATCTCGGACATATTGGGCTCTACTCTTTTTAGGGCAAAACCTATGCTTTTTGCCAGTGTACTGGCGTTATTTGGTATAACTCTAAGTTATTTAGCAGCGAAATACTACGGTTTTCAATTATCTGGATCTGAAATTATAATCTCATTCATGGTCGGCTGGATAATTGGATTAATCTACGATATCTTATCTCACAAAAATAACTAACCTATTTATCGTAAACGGACGCTGACTTCACCGTCATCGGTATTATTATCCACGGGCGATTGTGCCTGAGGCATGTCTATCGCAGTGGTCTCAGGTGCCTGCGGCGATGAAGGCAAGCTACTCTGCTGGACATTATTGGACATCTGTTGAGGATTCATCACGGGCAACTGTTGCGCTGTATAAGGAGAACTTTGCGTATTGCCAGCGGCAGAGCTTGGAAGAACTACACTAGGCTGCTGAGGAGGAGTGGGCTGCGACTGTATTTGTTGCTGCCCCACGGGCGCTGACACGGGCACGGTAGGTGTAGGTATGCCACCAGGAGTAGTATTAGTAGCAGCCGGCATAGAGGCAGGCACAGGCCCGCCAGCAGGCTGCTGCGCACCCAAAGGTGCTGACGAACCGGCAGGACGCTGTGCAGCTAATTTTTGACGTTTTGACAACCACTCATCCAAAAATGACCCGCCACTAGATGGACCAGAAGCCCCACCGGCTGGACTCGCACCAGACCGTGGAGGCAAAGCCGATGGGCCACCCGACCCACCAGACATCCTAGATTGCGGTGGCGTTTCTAGCCGCGTAAATATTTCCCTCTCAACTATAGCCCTACCAAAACCATATTTTGCCGCAGAAAGTCTCTTCATTGCATCGGCTAGTTGATTATTGTCTACACCCATAGGTGCCAGCAATGACATGCTAAAAGGCGCAGAGGGTACGTTATTAATCATCACACTTGCTATTGCCTGATAATTAGGTAATTTAGTTAAGTCCTCGGCATCAAACACGGGCTGGTACTTTTTGACCATCAATTCAGCGTCAGTGACACCAATGCGTCCGCTAATTACGGTACCAACGTTACCTATAATTGCCTCGCGAATCTTGTCAGTAAGCTGAGTCATGAACTGATTACCTAGAATAAGATTCAAACGGTATTTTCGCGCCTCAGACAAAATAGATTCAAAACTATCTGTAGCAAAATTCTGAAACTCATCAACAAACAAACAGAAATCTCGACGCTGCTCCTCGGACATATCAGCCCTACTCATAGCAGCCACCTGAAACTTCATCACAAATATCATACCTAGAAGCTTCGAGTTAAGCTCGCCCATTTTACCCTTGGAAAGGTTAACAAGAAGAATTTTATTGTTGTCCATAACGTCACGTATATTAAATCCGCTCTTTCGCTGACCCATAATATTACGCATCATGGTATTAGAAAGGAAAGGTCCAAACTTACTAACTACCCAGCTGGTAACCTCTCCGGATTCGTTTGATCGTTGTGACGCCGGATATTCCTTGGTCCAAAAATCCAGTACGTTCCTGTCTTTGACATACTTTAATTTAGATTTCATGAACGCATCATCAACCAATAGCTTAGGTATATCTATAAATGTACCTCCATTAGGATCGGCCATTAACAGTAATGCACAGTTACGGAATATATGTTCAAGCCTAGGGCCCACGATACCCTGGTGCGTTGGGTCATAAAGACTATAGAGCATATTTATAGCCTCTTGTACCAAGAAGTCTTTCTGATCTTCACTCTCAAACTCAAAGAGATTGAGTCCTATTGGATTGTCTAGATCCCCTGGATTAAAGTATATGACGTCTTCAACACGCTCCTTGGGTATATTAGCAAGTAGCTTCTCTACTACATCACCGTGTGGATCTATAAACGCAAATCCTTTACCACTATGCATATCCTGAAAAGCAAGATTCTCTAAGAATCCAGACTTACCAACACCGGTTTGACCAATGATATAGGTATGTCTTCGCCTATCATTCTCAGATAATCTGATTTCCTTTTTGACACCCCTATATTCATTTATACCCAGTAGCAGTCCCTCGGTCATAAGCTCGGTAGGGCCATCAACCTGTTTAGACATCTGACGCTTAACCTTTGAGGTAGGTATGCTATTTTGATCAGGCAAGTGAAAAATTGTCGCCAATTCAACGCTATTTAAAATATTACTAGTAATCGATTGTGGAAAGAACCGAAAGATAAATGATGTAACAAGTGCATCAACATCCCTGGTCATATTAAATTTAAATCCGTTATAGCTGGGTGAATCAAACAGCGCAAACGCTGCAACTATATTTTTCAATATAGCCTGTGATCGCTCAGTCGTATTAGAAGATACAATGACTCTCACGAGAGTCTCATAAGCTGGGTATCTTGTTTTCTCTTCGATAGCCTTAATCGACTCTTCTTCTAGCGATGTAAGCTGCCTCTCTTCGGGTTTCTTATCCTCAGGTGCCTGTGGTGGCTTCCATAACAACTCAGCCATGTCTCCCCAGCCGCTTACACCAATACCCTTGGACTTACCCTTGTCATCACGAATCTTCTTGGCGTCTTTGACTGACGACTTCACCCATCCATCAGATGCAGGCCGCATCAGGAACTGTATTGCCACGCCATCCTCACGTGAAGCCGCAGACATTGCATTTAAAATAGCCCTAGCTGCGTCCCTTTTGGAGTCTTGGTAGGTAGCTATCGGGTAAACAAACTTCTTTTTAAGACTAAACTCGCCACCGATAACACCGCTCATCTTGCCGGACTGACTAAATATATTATGTGCCGGCACTTCCTCGAGACGAGCAGAAGGATAAGCCGCAGCGACAGCTTGCTTAACCACATCCAGTAGTACAACTGGAACGACAACGTAATAGCTTACAAGGCCTGATTTAGCAATAATTTCAAATGATATATGTCGTTGACCGTATATTTTATTCTTGAAGCCCTTGGTGGCCGTACTAGCTATAATATTGTACATAACCTGAGCTTCAGAAATAACCTCATCTGCAAGATCCCTCTCATCACGCCCACCTTTATCGATATCCTCACTAGGGGGCGGTAGATGTATAAACATAGGGACCATTTTCAATCCACGCTCATAATTCTTCGCTTCTCGAAGGGTATTTTTATACTGAACAAAGATAACAATGACTAACGCCGTAGCCACAAAGATGATTATGAATGCTGCTATAAAGACACCCGCCATACTACTATATTAACGCAAGCGCTTAATTTGAGACACCTAAATCTTTACCATATCGCTTTTTTATATAGTCAGCCTGCAATCGACTAACGTCTTGTTCTCTTTTATATGGATCATTTTGGGTCTCAATAATTATTTGCTTAGCCTTATTAACCCACTCCTTCTCAATTTGATCATCATCATTAGCCACACTAGGATTGTGACTATCATCAGAAGATGGATCCGGTACAGACGGTAACGTAACAACACCGCCGCTTACAACAGCCTGAGAAGGTAATGGTACAGGAGATGCCTTTTCTGCAACGGGAGCCGGAAATGACTCGTGGCCAGACTCTCCAGCCAATTCCACACTACCGCCTACAACCTCGCTACTCTCGGTTGGAAGACGCTCCGGCTGAGGAGCTACTGGACTTGGACGTGATTCCGGATTCATATATAAAAATTATACCATAACCCCTATTATTTATAGCTATTTATCCGAAC
Source organism: uncultured Candidatus Saccharibacteria bacterium (assembly GCA_964545515.1). Lineage (GTDB taxonomy): Bacteria > Patescibacteriota > Saccharimonadia > Saccharimonadales > Saccharimonadaceae > UBA2112. The sequence goes on from CAZJFK010000010.1 coordinate 10,582, forward strand.
GCCGATTGACATATATAAAACCGACTACGAGAAGCATTAAAACTAATCCTAGATCATATATAGTTACCTTCTTGATAGACCCCAAACTAACAATAATTATTAAGCAGACAGATATAACACTTGAATAATAATACGCCATTTTTAATGTCATTTTTTTTGACAAATGACCTTTTCGAAAACCGGTAGATCTAAGGCCTCTATATAATAGAGCTGAAACTACCTCGATACCGATAGTTATAAAACAAACCAAAACTGTAAATATTAGTAAGAATACAAATAATAATCCCATCACACCAGCGCGTGATGGTGAAACGTTATATATAAATAACAAAAATAGCCCTAGCGCAGCTAGGCCAATTATAATTAACATTCTTCTCATATATCTAATTATCTCATGAGTCACAGTGACAAGCCATAATGACTTGGTAGCTACAACCGCCGCTTAAAATATTTTGGCGCGTGCCCCAATAGTCAGCCTGCCACTGGTGACGTTCTGACCGCTCCCTATCGGGAGCATGTCCTTCTGATATCACGATATGCCTAGTATTTACCCTGTTATACCAATAAGGTTTAACTAGGCATATCGTTTTATTCAGGCGCTTAATGCCTCATTTTACAATTAGGCAAAGCTTTTCGATAGCGCCAATATAAGGTGCGTGCTCCCTATACGTGAGCATTTTTGCCGCTATCGATGAACTTCCGAATTGTTTTTTGCTTGGCTTTTTTGTTTTATTTCTTAGCCTGAAATCAGTTTATCACGCTTACGCCTATAAGTCAATATATTTGATGTATTTATTGTGTGTTTTATTTACTACACTAATTTCTAATCTGTTATTCATGCTTGTTGTTTTATGAACTATAAGGTAATTATTACATTTATACTATTAGGTTTTATAAACAACACTATCAAAAATGGTACATAATGCATAAATTTTTTATGTATTTTCACATTTTCTGCATTTTTGAGTTAAAAATCCGCCATATGAGGCCCTGTGAGGCACATAAATTTAAAACACGGTACTTTATGAATAATTAACTCAAAATCGCCATACAGCGCATTATACGCAATCACTTTTTGACTGCAAAAATTTAAACATTTTTGAATTTTAATAAACCACAATTAATATTCAATATCATTCAATGTAATATCGCATAACAAATGTCTTGTTACAATAAAAACTATTTAAATACAAACTGACATACATAATTAACAAAAAGCTGCTGCCGTGTAATTATGAATATAATTTCATTAAATTGCGAATCATTATAAATATACATTTATAACACGTATTGGATATAAAATTATACAAAATATTTTAATGATTTACATGAATGATAGCGTCCACAGGAATTTTTGTTATTAACATAATCACAAATAGCACTCACGAACTATATTTGCCGGGTCTACTTAGATATTTAATCAATCCCAATTCGAAACCTAATATTACTAATTATTCATTGGAGCGCAAAAACTCGAAAAATCACGCTAAAACATCTACACTCAGCACGCTAGGTAGTTTTCTAAGTCAAACGCAGCAATATACTCACCTACTGGCCACTAGACTAGTCGCCATGGATCCTATCGAACAATATTCTACGTAGTATTTTTTACTAAGATTTTCTTTGATAAATGTATTGACACAAGCACTATAAGGCCTTATTATAGGGGTAGCCTTTGAATAAAAAAATTATACAAACTATTTAAAGGCCAAAAATAAACAAAGACAAACACTCCACACATAGACAACCACTACTCGCAGGTGGTTGTCTTTTTAATTACCCATATTTGGGGGCTATAAACAGAAAAAGACCTCATAATAGGTCTTTTTAATCTCAAATTTGGTGGAGCTGCGGGGTACTGCCCCCCGGTCCAAAAGGTAACCGATTATTCGTCTACAAGCTTAGGCTAGATTAAATTAATTTATAACTTAAATTGACTATAAATCTAGTCAAAAACATCAATTCAAGTTACGCGGATGAAGTCCCGAGCACAGACCGCTTCTCTGTGCACAGCAAGCGACAAAAATATAACACTTGAAACCTATTGTGTCGCCTTATAGGTTCAAATGGTTGCGCTACTTAGGCAGCAACTGCTGAAAGAGTCTTCGGAACGAAGAGGTCTTTCAGGAATGCAAGTTTGTTTGCAATTAAAATATACGTTACGCGTATGATCGACTTGCGAAATAATCTGTTAAAGTCCTTCTGTCAAAAGCTGTGTCAGCCCCAACACTAGTATCTATTTTAACATCCAACCCTTGTAAAGCAAAGAATATCTCCTTATAATCTCAATAATATGGTAGCTCATGTATTTACTGTTGCCCCAGAAGGATATAGCGGATCTATTATAGAGGTCGAATGTGACGTCAAGAAAGGCCTTCCGTCAATTCAGATCGTAGGAATGGGCACCAAATCAGTCGATGAAGCCAAAGACAGGGTTCGTAGTGCCATAACAAACTCACTGTTAGAAGTTCCACCAAAGAAGATTATCATCAACCTAGCTCCCGCCGAAATTGTAAAAGACGGATCACACTATGATCTAGCCATAGCCTTATCTATACTAGAAAGCTCCAAAATACTGTCCAAGGTCCATTTACCATCAGATGCACTGTTCATAGGCGAGCTAGCCCTAGACGGCAACCTAAGGCCAATTAGGGGCATTATAGGCATGATACAGACAGCGAAATCAAATAAATTCAAGACGGTTTACGTACCTGCCGATAATCTCAAACAAGCACTACTAGTGCCAGGCATCTCAATCATAGGAGTGTCCTCGCTAAAACAGATATACCTACATTTACTAGGTGAGGCTCCCATACACCCCCCAGAAATATCACATACACCTATTGAATCCAGCGATGAAGACCACGGGGTTATTCTAGATGACGTCATAGGACAAGAACAGGCAAAAAGAGCGTTAATTATAGCCGCAGCTGGCAACCATAATATACTGCTCAATGGCCCACCGGGCGCCGGCAAAACCATGCTAGCCAAAATTGCAGCATCCCTGTTACCTGCTCTAACTCCAGAAGAAATGATAGAGGTGACCAAAATACATGACCTAGCTGGAATATCTAACGGAGACATAATATCCACTAGCCCGTTCCGGTCGCCCCACCATACAACAAGTGCAGTAGCCGTAATCGGTGGCGGTAACAAGCCGAAGCCCGGCGAGATAAGCCTAGCACACAGGGGTATCCTATTCATGGATGAAATTCCAGAATATCAAAGATCTGTTCTAGAATCTCTACGGCAACCTCTCGAGGACAGAATCATATCTATATCTAGGGCATCTGGTAGAGTTGACTACCCTGCCAACTTCATACTGGTAGCTACGATGAACCCGTGCCCGTGTGGTTATCTGGGAGATAAAAAGAAAGAGTGCACATGTACCGCCACTCAAATCTTGGCATACCACAAAAAGCTCTCTGGACCTCTTATGGATAGAATAGATTTAACTATTAACGTGACACGAGTGCCTAATAAGGATTTGGGACATGCAAAGGGAACTAAAAAACAACATTTGCAAGCTAAAATAGACATAAAATCGGCCAGGCAAAGGCAATATGACAGATACAGAAGTAGTAATATACTCAACGGTTTTGCAAACAGTAAAGTTGTTAACAGCAAAATGATCCTTGACGACACCGCCCGTAGCCTATTAGAGATAGCCAGCGAGAAGCTAAACCTCAGTGCCAGAAGTCACTTCAAGGTTATCAAGGTAGCTCAAACTATATCTGATATAGAAGGCTCAGATACCATAAAACCAGCACACATTAGCGAAGCTTTACAATATAGAGACAATATCTCGGTATAAGGTTGAAAAAAATAATATAATCTGATAAAATCACATAAGCATACGCTTCGGATGACTTATTTGCGTATGGTGATTAACAAAATATTTCTACATAGGGAGCATCTCATCAACAACAATATTCGTATTAACGAATCTATAAAAGCTAGTAATCTTCGCGTAGTAAGTGAAGATGGTCAACAGCTTGGAGTAATGTCCAAGAGCGAGGCATTAAGTCTTGCAGGAAAAGCCGGAGTTGATTTAGTAGAAATAGCGCCTAACGCTGATCCTCCTGTCGTCAAGATAATAGACTGGGGAAAATATCAGTATCAAAAAACAAAAGAACTGCAAAAAAACAAAAGAAGCAACAAGCAAAGCGAATTAAAACAGATGCGCTTTGGCCTCAAAATCGGGTCTGGTGACTTAGAGGTGAAACTTAAAAAGATTAGAGCTTTTCTAGACAATGGTCATAAAGTAAGGATCCAAATATTCTTCCGAGGACGCGAAATGGCGCACAGGGAGCTAGGATTCGACATGATAGAGAAAATTGCTACTATGCTCGAAGATGTAGCAGTCATGGAGCAGAAGCCACAATTGTCTGGAAGAACGCTAAGCGTCGTAATAAGGAGAAAATAATGCCTAAACTAAAAACACATAAAGGTACTGCGAAACGAGTCAAAGTGACTCCTAGCGGTAAACTTATCCGAAGAAAAGCCTTCGGTACCCATATGCTTTCTAAGAAAAGTGGTAGCCGCAAACGCGCTATCAGTGTCGACAAGAGTATATCTGGATCAATAGCAAAAAATGTTAAACGAGCACTAGGAGTCTAAATCATGCGAGTAAAACGAGGCGTTCCAGCGAGAGCTAAGCACAAAAAAATACTTAAAGCCGCCAAAGGCATGCAGCACAACCGCACTAGGTCATTTCGCCTAGCCAAACAAGCTGTTATCCGTTCACTACAATATGCATACCGTGACCGCCGTAATCGCCGCCGTGATTTACGTAGCCTATGGGTATCACGCATCAACGCAGCTGCACGAGAAAATGAAACAACTTATTCTCAACTAATCTCAGGCTTAAAGAAAATTGGATCCGAGCTAGACCGCAAGGTTCTATCAGAACTAGCCGTATCAGAGCCAAAGTCATTTACAGCCGTAGTAAAAGCAGTCAAAAAATAACAAATTGGCTTAATCCAAATTAAAATAACCCCAGTAGGGGTTATTTTAATTGTCTGCCTATAAGCCGGGTTCTGTCTAGGATAGTCATCTATCTAGGCCCAAAGTTGCCTCTAGGCTCAAGCGGATATCGATTCACGGACGGGCAGCCCTTGTAGTGAACCTCCTTGCAGCGGACAGGGTTTACCTACTATAAATGTCACCATTTACAGTTGTGAGCTCTTACCTCACTCGTTTCACCTTTTCCCCAATTACTCAGGGTAGTTTCGTTTCTGTGGCACTTTCCCTAGGGTCACCCCCGGTTGCCGTTAGCAACTGTCCTGCCCTATGCTGCCCGGACTTTCCTCCCCAATAAATCGGGGCGACTATCTAGCAGACTAACTAGTATTATATCATTTACTGTCAGATGCGTGCTGATCTAAAACTTTATTTACTTCTGCATCCGCTAGTTGATTCTGGTCCCTGGGTACATGAGTAAACCTAACGTAATCGAAATTACCCAGTATATCCTTGATCTTCTCGTGAATTGGCCATAGATCTCGATTCTTGATTCTATAAACACCGTTCATCTGATTAACTACGAGCATACTATCAATCCTAACCTCTAACTTCTTAATACCCAGTCCGAGAGCCACTTCTAGGCCCAACCGAACAGCCTGGTACTCAGCCTGATTGTTATCTGTAATACCCAAATATTCACCGCCATTCGATAAAACAGCCTTATCTTTATCTATAATAATATAACCCGAGGCAGACGGCCCTGGGTTGCCCCTTGATCCACCGTCTGTATATAATACAGTCCCCACAGAATCATCATTAATAGCACTATCATTACTCGTCACACCCCTACCCGATACATCCTGTCGCGATATACCCAATATTAAATATGTAAGATCTGTAATTGATTCATTTTGGGTATTAACTATAGTACTATCACCCCAGATGTACTCGTCATAGTTATCACCAAGCTTTATATCATGATGACCCGTAGCAACTACGACTTCAAATACAATGACGGCGTATTGTATATCCCTATCGTCTTTGTCAATATAAGTGACTACATCGTATATCTTGGCCGTATTGATGTGTATACCAAGATCTTCGTGCATATATCGCCTCAGAGCGTCTTCTGGCTGTTCACCATAGTTTACTCTGCCGCCAGGGAGCTCAAATAGCCCCAGGATGCTCTCGCGGCCGTTACTACGGCGTGCAAGTAATATCTTTCCCTCATTTTTAACTATAGCTCGTATCGATATTCTTTGATTCATAATTTATTATACCCTGGTCGGGATGACTGGACTTGAACCAGCGACCTCACGGCCCCCAGCCGTGCGCGCTACCAAACTGCGCCACATCCCGCTATTTTATATTGTGCCCAAACCTATGCGCTTGATATTCCCCGCTAATTGCAGGTGGGTGACCTTATGTATATATCCACGAACATATACCAGCGGTCTCCCTATTGTATGATATTAGGAAAATCATACACGCATAGGCCCAGACACCTCTAATTATATAACATTCAAGAAAAAATGGCCGTAAACACAGACAGTATGTAATAAATAGCATTAACCATAAACGATCCGATTAGGCCATTAGCAAATATCACGATTACAAACACTAGTAGTATTCCGAAGTTTTCAATAGCTTCCATACCCCGCCTGACGAAATCCGGTGCCAAAGCGTATAGAACCCTAGATCCGTCTAGGGGTGGTATAGGGATAATATTAAATACGAAGAATCCAAGATTCACTATAACGCCATAGTTAATTATGGTACCCAGAACTGGATTTGATATATCCCAGGCAAAAAGTATAGTATTGAGACCAAACAATACAAAAGCTATCAATAAATTAGTCAGCGGACCAGCAATGGCGACCAAGGCAGCTCCCCATTCGTCATATTTAACACGATTTGGGTTAAACGGTACAGGCTTGGCACCACCAAATATGGGTCCACCAGTGGCGAAGAGTAGCACTGGAAGGATAATAGTCAAAAATGGATCAACGTGCTTCAAGGGATTTAAGGTTAATCTACCCTGTAACTTTGCCGTATCATCACCAAGCCATAGGGCCACTATACCATGCATAACCTCGTGGATAGTCATCGACACAAAAATCACTCCTAGGATAGTGATAATTCCAAACACATCTATACCGGCAATCATTCTATCTATTATATCATCTATCTATATTTGACAAATCACCACAAAAAATATAAAATAGATTAGGTTTAATTATTAAAAGAGGTGAGAAAATGGCATCTAAATGCGAGCTAACCGGCAAAGGTAAACAATTCGGTCACAACGTAAGCTTTTCACTTCGACGTACAAAAAGAGTGTTTAAGCCAAATCTACAGAAGAAAACCTTCGTAGTAGATGGCAAGCAAGTTACTATGACTCTTAGCACCCAGGCTATAAGGACTCTACGCAAAAAAGGCATACTAAGTACCGGAACTAAATAATCTCCCACGGGAGATTATTTAGTTTTATAATAGTTTTCTATCAAAGAAAATTATGTTCTATCAATAACGACAGTAGTAGTTGCAGCTGGAATACCAGATAAAGCCTTGAGCTTATATTTTACGCCAACCTTTTCAACAGGTGCTGCAAATTCCTTTACAAAGACATCGAGGTCATCTTGGGGAACCTCATATTTTAGCTTACTGTCTGCATAATGAACAGGTATGACAACATTTGCCTCAATTTGCTTAGCAATCACAGTTGCAGATGTAGCATCTAGCGTATATCCGTTACCACCTACTGGCAAGACTAATATATCTACAACACCTATGAATTCCAATTGATCATCACTTAATTTAGGAGCTATATTGCCCAAAACTGCGATACGGACATCATCAATTGTAACCCTATAAATAGTACCCAGCTTTTCAGGCGATTCATATCTATCAATATGACGATATGCACTCATACCACTAACAGACACGCTGCCAATTTCATATTCGCCGGGTCCCTCAATATTCAACTTCGCATGACTACTCTTCAATGCAAACCCAGCCTCCGTAGCAACGTCTACTGCATCCTTCACATCTATATCTTTTAGCCCCACCACCGAGACCTTAGGATCTACAACTATCTTCACTTTCTTTGTAGATATAGTTACAGAATTCCCCCCTTTGTATTCAATCTCAAACATTTTACCGTCCTTTCAGAATATTATCGGCATCAAGCACAACTCTATGCTCGTTATTTAATATTTCCATCATAAATTTATCTCTGACGCTTAATCTATAATAGAATTCATCATAAGTTATGGAGCTGTAATTAATTTCGCGGTTCTCGTGCTCCTCGATCTGCTTAACGGCTGTCTTAATCTTGGACTTAGTGTCATCTCCCACCACCAGTAGGTCGACTGAACCTGGCCGCTTCTTATTAACAAGTATACCGGCCGCAACGATAACGCGAGTGCCTTTAAGCGCCTCAATAACACTAGACCATACACCCTCATCTATCTTAGTTTTAGTAACTGCCCGAGCCTCTCTATCGGCAAAGATTGATTTGAGTGCTACATAATGCTCATATCGTTGATTAACCTCATAGTATAGTTTATTATCAGAGGTTTTACTAACGATAATCCCCACGCCAAGCATATTAGACAATTCACGCCTAACTGAGTTAATCTGCTCATCAATTAGTCTAGTTATCTCACGTACATAAAATGATGAACCTGGATTATTGAGAAACAAGTGAAGTAACTTCACTCGTGTCTTGGAACCAAATAATGCATCTATCATCCCATATACCTCTGATTTGAGTATATCACAAAAATTGCTTTATTTCAGAGTCTACCCACGCACCCGCATCTTTCAAATTTGACCAATGAATAAATTTATTTCGTCGAAACCACGTAAGTTGCTTTTTTACTAATTTCATGTCCTGCAAGACCATCAATTTTATTAATTCGTCAATTGTAATCATATCGTTGAGATATTCACGACATAATGGATATATGTTTCCAGTCATTGCTTCACTATTCCACCCATACTTAACAGATAAGGCTCGTGCTTCTTTTACAACGCCTTGTGTAATCATTTGATGTACTCGTGCTTCTACGCGCTGACGCAAATTATCCTTTTCAGTGGATATTCCAACAACAATAGTATTTTCAATAATTTTATCATTTCGTGTTCCACGATTGCCATCTGCAACTATCATTCTGACAAGTCTGCGATGATTTCCAGCATCATCATTTGTCGTTTTTATGCCACGAATTTCACAAATTTTGAGTAATTCATGTGTTGTCATTTTGTATAAAGTATCATTTAAATCGCCTGAACTTTTTGGAAACTTATAGTCAAAAATTATAGCATCTATATAGAGCCCTGAGCCGCCAACAAGTACTGGAATCTTGCCTCGTTGCCTAATGTCGTCTATCTTGGCACTAGCGTACTCTTTAAAATCATATACCGTAAACTTCTCGCCAGGATTAACAAGGTCCAATCCAAAATGTGGTATATTTGACATCTCTACCTCTGTTGGCTTAGCCGTTCCGATGTCCATACCCTTATATATTGTACGGCTATCGGCACAAATAATTTCGCCGTCGTATTTTTTTGCCACTTTGATTGCCAGAGCCGTCTTGCCAGACGCAGTTGGACCAACAATAACTATCAAAGGCTTGGTGACCATCGTAAATCCTCAAAATTATCGACGATGTAGTTTGTACAACTTATGCTTTCGGCTGCCAAAAGTTGCGCCTGAACTTCCATTCCACCAGGAAACCCACGAGCAAGTCCACCGTGCCGATTTACTAGTCTATGCCACGGCAAATCAGGGTCTCCATAGTGAGCAATTCCACCCACAATACGGCTAGCATATGGATGTCCAACAAGCGCCGCTACGTCTCCGTACGTAATCACTCGACCATACGGAATATTTGACATTATCGTCTCGACATGTTGTTTAAAGGTACTATTAGACAATTTTTTCAACCTCTCGACTAACATCAAGCCAGTCTAGGCAGCGTATGATTCTAGCCGGCAATTTGTCAGTTTGGTTCCATGGCTTGTCCATTAGTAGCGCGGTGGTATCAGGACTCTCCTCGATACAAGCCTGGCAATGCATCAATCCGTCGTCAATAATGACATCTACTCCGCGATCTTTACATACTTGACCTTTGGAAACAGGATTATCACCAAAATGACTAGTCAAAACAACATCCTCAAACATACCCTTGAAATGAGTATCGATCATTTTATCCGTGACTGGACGCATAAACTCCATTCTACCAGTTAATATGATTCCCCGATGGCGCCTAGATAAAGCATAGATAGCCAATTTAGCATCCGGATACGGCTCTACTAAATCTATCTGACCCTCACCCATCAAAAACTCATTAATTCGCCCACTGGCTATTTTAATATCGCTCACACCCCAAGCATCAGCATCACCATAAAAATTCGCTATATCAACAGTAGGTGTATATATACCGTTATAGTACTCGACCGCCTTCTCGGCCATAGGCACTATACAATCATCTACATCATAAGCTATTAGTAGTTTCTTTGGCATTGAGACCCTCCATGAACCCCACCAAATTCTCTAATTTAACTTTTTCTTCACCTTCCTGAGTGCGAACACTTACTTCGTGAGACTCCTTGTCCTTGGGCCCCACTATTAATTGCACAGGTATCTTCCATTTTGTTGCTTCACGTATCTTTTTGCCTAGCGACTCGTTGCGACTATCTACGGTGTACCGCAATTCATTGTATTTAACCGGAGACATCAACACTAACCCTGACAATACAGACTGAACTTCATCGACATAATCAAGTACCGTATCGTTAATAGTCAAAATACGTATCTGCTCAGGAGCGGCCCACAGAGGGAACCAGCCGCCAGTATGTTCAATAAAGACACTCAAGAACCTCTCAATACTGCCAAGTAAGGCGCAGTGAATCATGACAGGACGCGCCTTGGATCCGTCTTCGGCTGTATATTCTAGCTCAAACCTCTCTGGCTGCACGAAATCAAGCTGAACAGTCGCAACCTGATGTTCACGGCCAATAGCATCTGTGGCCATGAAGTCAATCTTGGGCCCATAAAATGCAGCTTCGCCCTCTTGCTCAAAGAAATCTAAGTTATTACTCTCAACGGCAGCTTTAAGCTGTTGCTGAGCTGAATTCCATAAATCAATCTCACCCAGGTAACCATCCCCGTCATCACGGTAGCTCAAACGTACTCTCAGTTTCATACCAATGGTTCCGTATAGCTCTCTGGCGCTAGCTAGTAGACTATTAATCTCGCCTTCTATCTGATCTGGACGCGTAAAGACATGGCTATCGTCTTGGGTAAGTGATCGTACACGGTTCAGTCCACCTAACTCACCCGTCTTCTCATCGCGATAGTCCGTAGTAGTTTCCAAATACCTCACCGGCATATCACGATAACTACGCGGCTGTGATGCATAAATCTGTGTGTGATGAGGACAATTCATAGGCTTTAGCGCCATTTTGTCATCAGTTTCCTGGCTAGTCACTAGAAACAGTTCGTCACCAAATTTGGCCCAGTGACCAGATTTCTCGTACAGCTCAGTCTTGGTAATATTAGGTGTCCAAACCTTCGTGAAACCCTTGGCCTCGCGCAACTGATTAGAGAACTGGGCAACTTTCTCGCGCAGTACAGTTCCCCGGGGCGTAAATAGTGGCAAGCCAGCACCTACGAGACCGCTCATTGTATACAAATCTAGATCTTTGCCTAATTTACGGTGATCACGTAATTTTGCCTCTTCTAGCATATTGAGATAGCTATCGAGCTCCTCCTGGGTAGCAAACGCTACGCCATATAATCGTTGCATTTGTGGGTTCTTCTCGTTGCCGCGCCAATAAGCACCAGCTACACGAAGTAATTTGAACACTCCAACATCGCCAGTGCGATCAACGTGTGGACCGCGGCATAGGTCTGTAAAATCACCGTTCGTATAAAAACCTACTTCGTCTACGGCGGCATCACTATCAGAGATTGTACCCATAGCTTCGGCATCTAGGTCTTTGGCGACAGTGGTACCACTACGTTTAAGATCGTTTAGCAGTTCCTCTTTGTATGGCTGACTACCTTCACGCGCCCACTCTATCGCCTCGTCTATTGGGCGAGTCGAGTGCACAAACTCTTGGTTTTCGGTGACGATTCGACGCATAGTTTTCTCGATCTTGTTAAAATCCTGCTCGCTAATCTTAATATCACCCAGGTCGATATCGTAATAAAATCCATTTTCTACTACTGGACCGACTCCAAATTTGGCATCCGGCCACAGTCTCTTTACCGCTGATGCTGTAATATGGGCCAAACTATGTCGCATAGCGTGCAATTGTTCGTCTGTCATATACCTACTCCTTATTTTAAATTAAATAAAAACATGCGGTTTATAGATTTAATAACTTCAATCTATACATCGCATGTCTCGGGTCCACTATTACAGCAGACGGTTCCACCGGACTTTTACTCATTGTGACCACGTTACGCACGTTGCACCGCCAGCGGGATTCATCGATTGGTTAAGTCGAGTCACCATCCATATATAAGTATACTAATCGACTATTTATATTGCAACTACCTCTATAATCTGCTAGTATTTATTAGGTATGGGCGATTAGCTCAGTTGGCTAGAGCGCCTCATTGACGTTGAGGAGGTCGGGGATTCGAATTCCTCATCGCCCACCATAGAAATTATAAACAGACTCCGTAACAGGGGTCTGTTTTTGTTATCCCCTATCCACACGAGTTTTCCACGGATTTATTATAGATTTTACATAGATATTATGCATAGCATGATATATAAGCATTTTAGGTGTTCCATTGACAAAATAACACGCTTATGCTAGTATATAACCATGAGTACAGTACGTACCGAAAAAGATAGCAAGAAATCCATTCTAGATAGAGTCCCGCTAGATTACGAGTTTGATATGTCATGGTCACAGGCGCGTAAAAGCTCTTTAAAACCAGTCAAAATGCCAGGCATCAGATAGATTAATAAACACAATAAACTAAAACCCGTACTCTTAGTGACGGGTTTGTTTTAATATAATCGATGAAACTTATTTATCTTTTGGCTTACGCACAGCCTTTTCGGTAACATCGAACTTATCGAAGTATTTGCCTATAAGTAGAGCCGTCTGCGACGTAAAGGCCGACGCAGAACTATATACTATCGACGTAAATGGCATTAATACCCATTGCAACACCATAAATAAATTGCGATGTCTCTTGTATCTCAATGGCCTAGGTGGCAAAATTTTAAACGACAAAAACACTGCTACAAATATACCTACGAGTGCGACCTGCTGAATCCTACTAACAACTACCGGCAAATTATGGGCAGCGATGCTATGAGCGGCCTGACTATTCAAAAAGAGTGGTATCCAGCCCCCTACCGCAATCAATATCGCCACGCACGCCAGTGTGACATGACCATCGAGTAAACGCACTAAACGTGCCAGGGCTGGACCTAGCGGGACCGTACGATTCCTAGTGAATATTCGTGTAGCTACAAAAGGTACATCAGATGCACCATATGCCCAGCGTCTCAATTGAATAAACTGAGCTTTTAACGTGCCTACGTAGGTCTCTGTCAAGACTGCATCAACGTATATAGGCACAGCCAGAGGAACGATACCGTACTCACCGTCAAAATGGAAATAGCTACGCCAATATTGATGACCATCCTCTACTATTGTGCGCTTGCTCCAAAAATCCATCTCTGCTAGTGCATCCATAGGTTGGGAGTGAGATGCAAAATTTCTAATCGTATGTGGCCGCATTGAACTAATAACATTCCAAAATGAATTACCGACGGCTACAACACGCATGGGTGCCGGTACGTCCCAAATATTATTGGTAAACAAACATATGGGTTGATACGACAGATTCTTTCTATCCTCATGTACAACATATTCGTAGGTAACATAATCAAAATATACAGGATGTGTACGATTATCTGCATCAAGTGTAGTGACTATGACATCTTGGTATTTGATTCCTTGATCTTTTAGCCAATCTTTTAGATAAAATCCAGCATAAGTTATATTACTACCCTTGCCAATAATCTCATCGGGAATACCGGTAGGATGTTTCACTAAAAGCATACTACCAAATGAATTGCGGTATTCTTTTTGTAATCTTTTAGCCGTTTTCTCTATATCTTCACCACCACGCTCTTCATATGCCAAGATAACTATTAAATTCTCTTTGTTATATGTAGTATCCATGAGGGATTGAATAGTAGGCTTCAAAATATCATAAGATTCATTATAAGTAGCTATAATCACAGCATTACGTATATCTTCTGGATTGGGAAAAGAATCAGGCGAAGAACGAATTCTCTCTAAATTTCTAGCGTGTTTCTTAACCTGAAAAGTCTTGCCCGTATCATGAATTTCTATCTCTTCTCCACTTTTAGCTAGCTTGATATCGTTAAGCCTCTCAGACCAATTTGTCTTGCTAGCCTTCTCCATGTTATTGCGACCAATAATGGTATGATATGCAATACCAAAAGCCTTCAAAAGTGTGGTAATGATGATAGCCAACAGATAAAAGGCCGCCAGCGGAGGGCTAATCAGAGACAGTACAACCAATAACAATATCGATCCGTAACTAATTATTGCAGGAAGCATCTCAAAAAATCGATATAATTTAGTTCGCCGTCCTAGTGGTATTTCAATATCAGTCATATCAAGACAAAGACGCTATCCGTAAGATTTTATATGATTCAATACACAAACCCGCCAATATTAACACGCCCAGCCACACAAAAGGTAGCAATAAACTTTCCTCGACCCGTTTCTTCATATTAGAAGCAACGAGTATATGCGTGATAAATACCACTACTGCAAACAATATAAACGTTAGCAAATAATACCAGTGGTCACGATAAAAAAACGAAAAACCAAAAGGAGTATACCGAACAACGACCTGTATATCACCGGGCCTTAGTAAACTAGTGACTATCACAAAATCTACTACCACGAGTATAAACATAGCAATAGCTGCTGCTAGCACTCTTTTGTCTTGAAATAAATCTTTGATGTCTTTTAGCATAATATTTGGTGCGGGTACAGAGAATCGAACTCTGCTCTCAACCTTGGGAAGGTTACATATTAGCCACTATACGATACCCGCAGTATGTGG
>CAZJFK010000011.1:0-19558 GCA_964545515.1 uncultured Candidatus Saccharibacteria bacterium
GGACTACATCGCCATCACCAGATAGTGCAAACAAAATTCATATTAATATCAGCGCTGGCTGTACTATTGGTAGTGTATTAAATCCTATAACCAAACGTTGCAACAAGATTGCGATGGCTAGTACACTTACCCCGTGCAAGGCTGGCCAGGAGAGAAACCCGGCGACAAACCGTTGCCGTAGTTTGCTGGGCGCTAGCACTCAGTTGAAGCCATGTGCTGCTGGACAGGAACGAAACCCCGATACTAATCGTTGTCGCAAAGCCGCAATTACTGACGTACCAGCTGCTGATTTTGCAGTCAAAGACGCCAAGCAAACAGGCTCAGACTTTGTGGGATGGTGGGCGCTAGGTATCATTGCTATCATGGCTATCGGTTACGGCGTGTGGGAATGGCGCGGCGAAATAGTTGGCTTGGCTCGTAAATTTCATAAATAGACGAATACTGTCTATACTGAGACTATGAGAATAATCGGTATCGATCCGGGGACTGGCATACTAGGTTTTGGTGTGGTTGACGTCCAGGCTGGCAAATACAAGATGGTCACAGCTGGGGTGATTACTACGCCAGCGCATACGCCCGTCGATGTCCGACTCGAAGAAATATACAACGGTCTGACCGAGATAATCGCCGAGACGAAGCCCGAAGTAATGTCTATCGAAAAGCTGTTTTTCACTCGTAATATCACGACAGCTATCAGTGTAGCCGAGGCGCGTGGCGTAGCGATGCTGACCGGCAGGCAGGCAAAATTACCAATCGCCGAGTATACTCCACAGCAAATCAAGCAGTCGCTGACAGGCTATGGCAAGGCCGACAAAAAGCAAGTCCAGGAAATGGTCAGAATCCAGCTAGGCCTGAGTGTCGTACCCAAGCCCGACGACTGCGCCGACGCTCTGGCCGCAGCGATTACTCACGCGATGTTTAGTAGGCATTAACTTTATAGTTTTTTGATATAATGTAGCTTAGATGAAGCGACAAGGAAAATACACAAAACGTGTAACCACCGCTCAGCACGTCAAACGAAACTATCATCGTCACTTTCGTTGGTGGCGACACGCTAGCTGGAAAAAGCGTATCTTTGCTGTAACAGCACCCATCGTCGCAGTTTTGATACTTATTCCTATCCTGACGTATCTCTATTTTGTACGTGATATATCTGACATGGATCGGCTGATGAACCGCAACAATACGGGTGTGGTGCTGTATGCAAATGATGCCAAAACCGTGATATATAGTAGCGGTCGGGCGGCGCCACGCGATATCGTGCCACTCAGCAAGATATCCAAGTCTATGCAGCAGGCACTAGTGGCCAGTGAAGACAAAAACTTCTACGATCATAATGGATTTTCGATACTCAGTACCCTGCGTGCGGTGTATGGATATATCGTTAGCCGTGGTGCGGCATATGGTGGCTCGACAATTACTCAGCAGCTAGCCAAGATGACACTACTTGGCAACAACCGTAGTTTCCTACGTGAATATCAGACATTTTCGATATCGGTAGCTATCGAGAGCAAATATACCAAAGATCAGATACTCGATATGTATCTAAATTCGGTGTATTTCGGCGAGGGAGCTTTTGGTGTAAATGACGCAGCAAAGGTGTATTTTGGTACGACGCCCGACAAGCTTGATTTGGCGCAATCGGCAATGTTGATTGGACTACTACCGGCGCCTAGTATTTACTCACCGATTAGTGGTAACCGCGAATACGCTACCGAGCGGCAGACCACTGTACTGAGTCGCATGCAGCGGTCTGGATATATTACCGAAGTTCAGGTGGCGTCTGCCCAAAAAGAAAAGCTCAAATACGAAAAACCGCAGAGTCCGATTAATGACAGTGCCGCTCCGCATTTCTCGGAAATGGTACTCAGCAATCTATATAGCAAATACGGCGAAGAAGCCGTGACTCGTCGTGGATATCGGGTGGTTACGACGCTTGATCCTAAAGTTCAAAAGGCGTTACAGCAGTCTGTTGATGATAATATGTCGTTTATCAAGGCAAATGGCGGCTCTAACGCTGCGGCAGTGGCGCTTGATCCAAAGACTGGCGAGATACGCGGGCTCGTGGGTAGCTATGATTGGAATGATCCAGATTTCGGCAAGGTTAATATTATTACATCTAAGCGTCAGCCAGGTTCGAGCTTCAAGCCGATATATTATTCCAACGCATTAGCCGATGGTGTGATTACGCCAGCTACGATTTTGCAAGACGTACCCAAAGACTTCGGTGGCTACAAGCCGCTTGATGCCGATAGGCAATTCCGTGGTGACGTAACGGTACGCAGTGCACTCAATATGTCACTCAATATTCCGTCGGTTGAGGTCATGCAAAAATACGGTATAAATCGTTCGATTGATGCCGCTAGGCGCATGGGCATAGAATCGGTCAAAAAAGATACGGATTGTGGGCTGGCTTTGGCGCTGGGTTGCGCCGAAGTGACGCCGCTCGAGCTAGCGAGTGCTTATACGGCTTTTGCTGATGGCGGCACGCGTCATGATACTATCTATATCAAATCAATTACCACCAAATACAGTGAAAAGATTTTCCAGGCAAAGGACAAATCTAGTAATGTAATATCTCCACAAGGTGCTTTCTTGATATCGAATATATTGGCCGACACAGCCGCCCGTGCACCTATATTTGGTAATACTCTGACGGTCTATGATTCATCGACTGGACTGCCAAAAACAGCTGCGATCAAAACTGGTACGACCAACGATAGCAAAGACGCTTGGACGGTAGGCTATACGCCGCAACTCGTGATAGTTTCATGGGTGGGCAACAACGATAACAAGCCTATGGTAAACGGTGGCTCTGTCATGGCCGGACCGATAGTCACTAAGACACTTGGCAAAGTGCTGGCTGGCGTGGATACGAAATTTAGCACACCGCCGGGCGTAGTGCAGCGTGATGTTTGCTATAGCAATCACGGTCTAGCTGACAAAGCGGTGAGTGGCAAAACTTACAAAGAATGGTTTTTGTCGACAGCCTTGCCGTCGAATAAATGTAGTGTTTCTGAAAACAAGCCCAAGCCTAGCAATAAGCCAGACAATAATAATTCCGGCAGTAATCAGTCCGTGACTATGTCGCTTGTCGCCGACCCGAGTAGTGGCGCCACGACTAGTGATTCGGTGACTTTTACGGTGACCCTTAGTGATAGTTCGATTACGGGTACGGTGAAATTTACGATTGATAACGATGATTATAATAGCCAGATTATAGGCGGCACGGCGTCGGTGGTGGTGCCAGCTTCGACGATAGGTATAGGCATGCATCAGGTGACAGCTCAATATGTTGATCAGCCTGACAAGATTGATTCTGTGTCGATTAATTACACTATCTCACCGCATTAGCCTAGTGCTCGTAACTAAGCTATACTATTAGTATGATTGCACACGTCGAAGGCAGGGTGACCGAAAAGTTGATATCGTCGATAATTATCGATGTTCATGGTGTTGGGTATGAAGTAAATGTAGCGGCTGGTGATTATGATCGGGCTAGTTTGGACGAGTCGATTAAATTATATACGTATCATCATATCCGCGAGCAGTCCCAAGAGCTTTTTGGATTTAGTAGTCTAGCGGCCAAGAAATTATTTGAAATGTTAATTACCGTGCAGGGTGTTGGGCCAAAAGCAGGTCAATCAATAATGTCACTTGCCGATAGCGAGACGGTGCGGAGTGCCATAGCTAGTGGCGATAGTGTATTTATTGCCAAGGCGTCGGGCGTAGGTAAACGAATTGCCGAGCGTGTTGCGCTGGATCTAGCTGATAAAGTTGGGGTAGCGACTATGCCATTAGGCACTGCTCAAAATGTAGCTAATACGAATCAGGTCGACGATGCACTCGAAGCTTTGATGGCACTGGGCTTTAATCTAGCCGATGCTACTAGGGCACTCGAAAACATACCGACTGATTTGCCGACGTCCGAACGCGTGACTATGGCTCTCAAAGCTTAGAGTTCCAGGAAAGTCCGCAGTTCAACCGTCTGATTAATAGGCAGGCGATAGTATAATGATTGTTCGTCGGCGCTACGGTCGAGGAATAGATATAGGTGTTTACGCCAAGTAGCCATGCGTTTGTTTTTGACGATAGCCGGCTGTACGGCTGACGTGAAATACGTTACCGTATCGGAATTGAAATTGATTTCGGCGAAGGCTTCGCGGGCTTGTTCGAGGGCTCGTGGTACATTTGGTATATCTTTGTAGCCAAATTTTACGGTGACATGCGATATACCATCGTCGCCGTGACCTAACTCGTCAAAGACAAGTCGCTTGGCTTCGGGCACGTGAGCGTGATTGAGTGTGCGAACAGTTACGATGATGACGTTATTGTGTAGCTCATGCAGACGCTCGATTGTCTCGTGCAGAGCTATGGGCGCGCTACCGGTATTATGGCTAATATATACAGCCGCGCCACGAATGCGTTTGACTTTGAGCCCCCGCAGTTTTTCGACGAAATCCATTAGATTGCCCTCAGCACGCCTACGCTCGGCTTTGATGATAGTATGACCTTTATACCAAGTGTTGATAATCAGGAATACCAGCCCCGATATTAGCAGTGCAACCCACGCACCATAGAGTAGTTTAGATAGTCCAGAGCTGATAAACACTGCTTCGATACTCATAATACATAGTACGATAAGAGCTAGATATATAATTCGAACGTGTTTGAGGCGCCTAAGTACAATAATCATGAAGATGCTGTCGACAAGTAGCGTGCCACTAACTGCTAGCCCGTACATAGAGGCTAGATTACTAGAATTACGAAAGCCAAATATTATTAGTACGATAATTATAAACATCGACCAGTTGATAACCGGTACGTATACTTGGCCAGCTTCTTGGCGTGAAGTGTGTCGAATACCGAGTCTGGGCAGTAAATCGAGTCGTATAGCCTGCCAGGTGAGCGAAAATATACCGGCAATTACTGCTTGCGAGGCTATTAGAGTGGCTAGCGTAGCGAGGACGATAATTGGTATATGCAGAGTATCGGGGAACATCAGATAGTATGCGCTAGTGATAGCTTCGGGGTTGTGTGATATTAGAGCACCTTGACCCATATAGGTTAGTGCTAGGGCTGGAAATATCAGCATCAGCCATGACATACGTATAGCGCGTTTTCCGAAATGTCCTAGGTCGGCGTAGAGTGCTTCGGCGCCGGTCATAGCAAGTATTACTGCGCCCATACCGACAAATGCGGCTGTGGGGTGGGTAGTGATAAAGCTTAGGGCGGTCGTCGGTAGTAGGCTGATTAATATGTCTGGATAAGCTATAATTTGGCCTAATCCACCGATTGCAGATACGATAAACCACATAATCATGACCGGACCAAATAATTTACCTAGTGCCCCCGTACCCCGGGATTGTGTGTAGAATAGTACGGCCAGTACGACGATTGCTACTGGTATGACGAACTGGGATAGGTTGGGCGATACTAGCGAAAGCCCCTCGACAGATGATAGGACAGATATAGCAGGCGTTATCACGCCATCGCCACAAAAAAGAGCCACGCCAATTATACCGATTAACGTGTAGCCGACCAGGGATTTTTTGTCGGTTTTGGATTGACGGATGAGGCCGAGGAGTGCCATGATCCCACCTTCACCATGGTTATTGATATTCATTAGTATAGATATGTATTTGACAGTTACGATTAGGGTAATTGACCATAGTATTAGTGAAATCACTCCCTGGATTTCGGCGGCACCCAGAGTTAATCCAGATAAATGAAATACTGATTGCAGTGCGTATAGCGGGCTAGTACCGATGTCACCAAAAACGATGCCGATTGCACCTATCATAAGCCAGAGGTTGTGTTTGTTATTTTTCACCATTACCAGTATAGCACCGCTCAGATGTTATACTGGTAGTAATGGCAATAGAACGTATTACTGACACTTCTGTACATGATGACGATAACGACGAGCAGACGCTTGAATTTACATTACGCCCTCAGCGATTTTCGGAGTATATTGGCCAAGAACGATTAAAGAAAAATCTCGGCCTAGCTATCGATGCCGCCAAAAAACGCGGTGAACCAGTCGATCACATCTTGCTGTATGGCCCACCAGGCCTGGGCAAAACAACTATGGCGACAGTTATCGCCAATGAAATGGGTGCGGGTTTGCGGGTAACTGCTGGTCCGGCTATCGAACGAGCTGGTGATCTAGCCAGTATTCTAACTAATCTACAAGACGGCGATATATTATTTATTGATGAGATTCATCGCCTGGGTCGTACGGTCGAAGAGGTCTTGTATTCGGCTATGGAGGATTACAAGCTCGATATAGTTATCGGCAAAGGCCCTGCGGCTCGTAGTGTGCGGCTAGATTTGCCTAAATTTACCGTGATTGGTGCAACTACTCGTGCCGGAGCACTAGCCGGGCCACTGCGTGATAGGTTTGGCATTCACCACCGCTTGGAATTTTATACGCCCGCTGAAATCAAACAAATTATTATTCGGGCGGCAGGATTACTTGGTAGTAAAATTGATGACAAATCAGCTACACTGTTGTCTTCACGGGCTAGGTTGACACCGCGAATTGCAAATCGTATCCTTAAACGAGTGCGTGATTACGCAGATATTAACGGTGATGGAATCATTGATTCTGCTGTCACCACCAAGGCTTTGGAGTTACTTGAAATTGACGATCTCGGCCTCGATCCGGCCGATAGGCATCTACTGGGTAGTATTTTGGAGCATTATGGTCACCGTCCGGTGGGCTTGACCACTATCGCTGCTCTGACTGGTGATGAACCTACGACGATTGAGGATTTTCACGAGCCATATCTGATGCAAATTGGGCTTATCGAGCGTACGCCGCGGGGGCGAGTGGTTACGCTCAAGGCCGAACAACATATCAAAGATATAGATAAATAACGGAGTAATATGCAAAATAACAGCAATCCACAATCTACTGGAAATGACAGTAAACATCAGGAATCAAAAGCCAAATATCCGGATTTGAATTTGTCGGCTGGTGAATTTGTTCTTTTGGATGTCAGGCGTCACTGGATAGGTATGGCCATGTCTGTACTTATTGGCATGATTATGGCGGTAGTAATCATAGCGATGTTAATACTGTACCCCGAAATAGCTCCTACTGATTTTCCATCTGTGACGGTCTTTCTCTTGCCAGCCCTGCTACTTCTAGTTTTAGTTGCTATTGGCTGTTATGTCCCTGTCTGGGTATATTATGCCAATCGTTTTTATGTCACAAATGAGAGCGTGATTGAAAATATTCAAATTAGCTTGTTTGCACATCGAACACAGACAATTGGTCTGGGTAGTATCGAAGATGTTAGTTTTAGCCAAAACGGGATTTTACAGTACATGTTAGGCTATGGAACTATCCGTATGAGTACGGTTGGTGACGAAGATACGTATACATTTAATTATGTAGCTCAGCCTAAGAAATATATCGATACTATCGTAAATGCCGTTGAAGAATTCAAGAATTCTCACGCCAAAAGATAAGCGTTCTAGTTGTGGCGGCTAGTTTTGGTGTAGCGAGCTTCGCGTTCTAGGTCGGCAGATAAGGTATAACTTTTGCATTTGCCATCGCTATCGCAATCGGTCGATTCGTATTTGTAATTAGCCGTCTTGCCGCCAGCTAATGATGACAACATGCGCTGATCATCACTGGTGCTTTTGCCGGAATTGATTCGGTCAACTAGCTCATCTTCGCTAACTGAATTTGCACCTAGCGTAAATCCATCTGGGTCGGTAAATAGGGCGGGGTCGACTGATGGCAATACTCCGGCCGATAGTGATTCGGGGTAGGCTTTGTGATCTTTGTAGTATATTTCTTCGAGGGCGTAATACATCGAATTAATAGCGGTTTTGCGTTGCTGATCACGATTGGTTGATTGTAGATTATTGATTTGGGCAAATACTAGAATAGCTGCCAAGCCTAGTATGACTGTTACAACTACTAGTTCTATAACCGTGAATCCAGATCGCCTATTCATTATGGCTATTATATCAGAAATTACGGGCTAGTGTATAATGGATATATAAGATATTAGAGGGAGGTGCCAAGTGGCCAAAAAGACAGAAAAGACCGTCGCTGCGGCTGGTAATAGCGATGAAAAACTAAAAGCTCTAGGGCTAGCTATGGATCAAATCACTAAGCAGTTTGGTGATGGTTCTATCATGAAATTAGGTGAAGCTCACAAGGTAGATGTCGAGTTAATTCCGTCAGGTTCTCTTAGTCTAGATATAGCACTAGGTGGTGGCTACCCCAAGGGGCGTATTATTGAAATTTATGGCCCAGAAAGCTCGGGTAAAACAACTCTTACTTTGCACGCTATCGCCGAAGTTCAGAAATCTGGTGGCACGGCGGCGTTTATCGATGCCGAGCATGCACTTGATCCAGCTTACGCCAAGAAACTCGGCGTTGATACTGATAATTTGCTAGTATCGCAGCCAGATAATGGCGAGCAAGCGCTTGAAATTGCCGAGACATTGGTACGTTCAAACGCTGTCGATTTGGTTGTAGTTGACTCTGTGGCGGCTTTGGTTCCACAGGCCGAAATTGATGGTGACATGGGTGATAGTCACATGGGCTTGCAAGCTAGGCTGATGAGCCAGGCACTTCGTAAGCTAACTGGTATTATCAACAAGTCTAAGACAACTGTCATTTTCATCAATCAGATTCGTATGAAGATTGGCGTGATGTTTGGTAATCCCGAGACTACGACTGGTGGTAATGCATTGAAGTTTTACGCTTCAGAGCGCCTAGACATTCGTCGTATTGGTCAGATCAAAAACGGTGAGGACATTGTCGGTAACCGCACCAAGGTCAAGATTGTCAAAAACAAAATCGCCCCACCTTTCCGTGTGGCTGAATTTGACATCATGTATAACGAAGGCATTTCTAAAACTGGTGACGTGTTAGATTTGGCTGTCGAAAAAGGTATCGTGGGCAAAGCTGGTGCTTGGTTTGATTATGCTGATGCCAAAATTGGCCAAGGCCGTGAGCAGACCAAGGTATATCTCAAAGAAAATCCAAAAGTTCTCGCTGAAATTGACAAAAAAGTTCGCGCCAAGGTCGCCGAAGAAGAATCGTAATATTGCTACTAGTGCATTTTGACCGGTAGTATGAAAATCACCGCTCTTACAGTTCAGCAAAAAGATCCAAATCGTATTAACGTCATGGTCGACGGTAAGTTTCGGTTTAGTCTAGATATTAGCCAAATTACTGATCTAAAAATTAAAACCGGTAACGAATATAGCGATACAGAGTTAGATGAATTAGAGACAGAGAGTCAGTTCGGCAAGTTATACGGTCGAGCGCTAGAATATTGTCTAATGCGACCACACTCGGCCCGCGAAGTTCGCGATTATTTGTATCGCAAGACTCTAACTAAAAAGTACAAAAGCAAACATACAGGAGAGATTAAGGAGCGACCCGGGGTTAGTAAAGTGGTTACCGAGAGGGTGTTTGAGCGTCTGGTTATCAAAGGCTATATCGATGACGAAAAATTTGCGAGGTTTTGGGTAGAAAACCGTAATCTTCGCAAAGGTGTAAGCCGTCGAAAATTAGAACAAGAACTTAGTACTAAGGGTGTGGATCGTGCGGTTATTGCTGTGGCGCTTAGTGATACTGAGCGTAATGATGGCGATGAGTTAAGTAAAGTTATCGCCAAAAAAATCAATAAATATGATTCACAAGAAAAACTAATAGCTTATTTAATGCGCCGTGGTTTTAATTATGATGATGTCAAACAGGCTTTGAGCGAGCAGGATTAATTAGCGTCGCTAGCATGTGTGGTAGATTCTGTCTGGGGTGAAGTAGCATGTTTAAATGGGTTGACGAAGCCTCCGGTGTTTTTTTGGCTGGATTCTTTGGCGGCGGTTGACCGTACGACGACATTTTCGTCTGTAACGGCGACCACTTGGGTGCGCCGTATGAGTAGTTCATCGTTTTTGAAGCTTTTGAGCAGTGGTCGACGCACGACTAACTGCTGAATGGTGAAACTACCTAGATCTATCGTGTAATCAGCTATCTTGCCAAGTTTCACTTTGTCTTCGGTATAGACGTCTTTGCCGATTAACTCATATTTTAGATCGTATATGTCACGCTTGGTGATTATATCGTCGATTTCTAGAAATTCATCGCTACTGTCGACGATCATACCTAGATTGCCTATTTCACGGATATCTTCAATCCTTAGGTAGGTCGATTCTTTGCCGAGCGAAGAGCCGCTAAGTTTATAGCCCATGATTGACAGGTCGTGCGGATTGATAATTGGCACGTCTGTTTTGGCAAGTTCTTTGCCGGTCTGGAGGCTCATGATTGGCGTGCCTATTATTTCTATACTACTGACTAGCATATTATAAGTATACGGTATATATGGTAGCGCCGCTACTCAGAGAATGGACTAATTCTACCCTCAGGGAATTCGAGTGGTGTATCTGAATTGCTGCTCGGTCGTAGAGTTTTGATATGTTCTATTGTCTCTTTGTCAAAATTGGTCAAGTTTTGATTGGATGGAGTTTCGGGATTAGTTGCAGTCAAAATACCCATCAAAAAGTATAGTCCAGCTGCGAACAGCAGGCTGATAACCGCAAAGAATATTATGCCGTGTTTTTTGCGGAATAGATGCTGAATTTTGTATGTGATGCTATATAATTCTGGGCTCATCGCATGTATACCTCAATAGTTATTGGATTAAGCATCACTTTGTTGTTGCCGGGTGAGGCAGCTACCGATATCGATGTTATGTTCATTTTCGTTAGGTTGTCCTCGATTGAATGTATGAATTTCATAGCTGCTTTGTAGTCGACGGGGTTTTGGACAGCAATTACGGCACTAGTTGATTTGAGTCCGCCAGGTAAGTTTTCTTGGGTTTGGGGATTACCTTGGCTAGCGTCGTCACTGTTGATAAATGTAAATCCAGAAATGATTACGCCGGCTTTTGTGGCATACGATGTTATATCGTCGATAATCTGGCCTTGGTATTGGTACTGTTCACTATCGGCAACGATCTTGCTGGCGCGATTGACTGCGATACTATCGTCTTCGAGCATTTGCTGTAGCTTTTGCAGCTCTTGTAGGTGATCATTGCTGTCCTGGGCTTTGGCGCTAGCGCTTAGGACGGAATTAGTGTAGGTTTGTAGTCGGTCTTTGACATTGATGAATACAAAGCATGATACAGCTACGCTCAGGGCTAGTAATACAAATAGTACATTGCGTACGACGACGGGTGTTAGTTTGCCTTTTATTTCTGAACTACTCATTTCAATGCTTTCATATTAAACTTAACGCTCAGTACAAATGACACGGGATAGTCACTGGTAGAATCGGCTGTTTCTTGGGTTAGGTTTTCGAAACGCACATCAGTAAATAAATTGTCTCCATTGGCATCAACCTTTTTCTCGAAGCTCGCCTTCATTTTATTGGCTGATTCGAAGCTATCGGCATGAGCCAGGAATAAGTTTTGATTAGCTAGTGATGTAGAGCTTAGGGTGATACTATCCATGATTACGCCCTTGGGTACTAGACCGGCAATTGTGAATATTAGGTTGGTATAGTTGGTGGAATTATCAAAAATTTGTTTGGCGACACTTAGATTTTGACGATATTCGTCACCACGCTTTTTGACATCATCGTACTCTTTGGCTTTTTCGATGTTTTCGGTATTGGTAGACTGTGATGAAGATTGACTGCTTTTGAGTATCAAATACGCACCAGCACAGACTAGCATCATGGCGACCAGTGCCACTATGACGATTAGTACATATCGCCTCAGGACTACATTTAGGCGTGCTGCCTTAATATCGCGTTTGACTTCAACAGGTAGAAGATTAATCATTGCCACATCTCCCCTTCGGTGATACTAGCAAGACCTGCCACACTGATGTATCTGGATCGGAATTGTTTGAGTGGTTGAGGTAAATTACCAAAATCTAATTCCTGCCACGGACTGGCGGTACGCGCTGGCATGACGAGTTCGTTAGTGAAATAGTCACCTATACCTGGTATGTTGCTACCGCTACCAACTATTAGGACTTGTTCTAGGCGACGGTCATTACTGAGGCGCTCGTTGTAGTAGCGAATGACTTTGCGGGTCTCGGAAATCATATTACGTAGCGAGGGCCTAAGTGCACCACTGATTCGTGTCTGCTTGGGTCCTGGCGCTAGGCCGTTTAGGACTTTGAGCTGGTGAGCGTTTTCTAGGGTGACGCCGAGTTTTTTGGATATATCTAATGTAAATGTATTGCCACCGGTTGGGATGCCACCGGTGATACGAACTGATCCATCTAGGATTGCTACGTCGGTATTGGCAGCTCCAATATCGACGATAACTGTAGGTAGGTAACCGTCTTCGACTGTTTTGAGAACTCTTGCTACGGCGTTGATTGACGGCTCAATCATTACAGGTGTTAGGCCGATGGATTTGCAGGCTGTCATGATGGCGTCAACTAGTTTGATAGGTGTAGCGCTCAGGATAACGGTCAGTACATCACCATTGCGTTCGATGATTTCATAATCGACATATAGGAGTGACATAGGAATTGGGATATATTGACCGACTTCAAGTGCTACGGCATCGGCCAGAGAGTGCTCGGCGTTTACTGGTACGGTAAAAGTACGCGAGTAGGTACGTGATGTAGGAATACCAATGGTAACTTGGTCGCTAATTAGGGAGCCAACTAACTTGGTCGACAGTAGGGCGTTTAGATTTTTGGTCAGTAATTCGGTGTCACCATCGAGGGATTTTTTCATTTCTAGCGGATCAATATCAACAATACCGTAACCAGTGACGGCTCGTTTGGCGTGGTCGACAGACATTACTTTCATGTCTGTTGTACCGATGTCTATGCCTACTATTGGTTTATCTTTGAAAAATATACTACTCATGATGCCCACTAGCTTCTGTAATTATTGTATCATGGTCATGTTTATTTTTAGTATACATTATTGAATTTGTGTGGCTAGTCCAGCAATCGGTCCCATGACGCTAATAGCAATCAGTCCGACGGCTCCACCCATGAGTACAATCATGACTGGTTCGATGATAGAACTTAGGCTATTGATGGCGTTATCGACTTCTTCTTCGTAAAATTCAGCAACCTTGATGAGCACGGTGTCGGTCTGGCCGGTTTCTTCACCGACAGATAGCATCTGTGACACGATCGGGGGGTATAGACCACTATCTTCCATGGCAGATGACAATTGGGTACCGTTTTTGACTTTATCGACGGCGTCGAGTAGTGCTTTTTCGAATACGGCGTTGCCTAGGGCGTGAGCGGTGACAGTCATGGCTTCGATGATAGATACACCTGATCCGATTAGAGCGGAGAAAGTACGTGAAAATCTAGCTACAACTACTTTGGTAATAATAGTATTAATGGCAGGTGTTTTGAGCACGGCTTTATGGAATGCCATGCGGCCTTTGGGCGTCTTGATATATCGCATCAACATATATATACCAACACCACCTATTACTATGATGAATATTCCGTAGTGAATCATATAGTCGCTAATACCAAGCATGATACGTGTTATGAGGGGTAGTTCGGCGTTTTCGCCGGCTAGGGATTTGATGATTTTACCAATTTGTGGGATGACGAAAATCATCATACCAAAAAAGGCTACAACCATGATTACGAACAGTACCGTAGGGTAGGTCATAGCACCTTTGACTTTTTTGCGGATGGTGGAGTTTTTTTCCTGCTGCAAGGCTAATCGTTTCAAGATGTCATCGAGGATACCAGCTGTCTCACCGGCACGCACCATGTTGACGTAGACGTCACTAAATACCTTGGGGTGTTCGGCTAGGGCGTCACCCAGAGTAGAGCCACTCTCTACTTTTTGGATGACGGTGACTAGGACTGCTTTTAGGCCTTGGCTTTCCATGTGTTGTTCGAGTGAGCTTAGGGCTCGTAGGAGTGGCACTCCGGCGCCAATCATGGCACTCAATTGCCTGGTGAATATGACTAAATCATCTGATTTTACGGTGGTGTTTTTGAATAGTCCACTAAATATAGAAGCTTTTTTGGCTTCGGCTACACTGATGGGTTTGAGGTTTTGTTTTTTGAGTGCCTCAATAACACCGGCTTTGTCGGTTGCCTCGAGCGTGCCTTTGGTGGTTTTTTTGCCATTTAGTGATGTTGCCGTGTATTCGTATTTAGTCATAAAATTATTCCTTAGTTACTCGTAATACCTCTTCAATTGTCGTGGCTCCTCGTAGTGCCTTGATTAAACCATCTGTTTGCATTGTAATCATACCTTCTGCTATCGATTGCGCCTGAATTTCGTTGCTGGTGGCATTTGATGTGATGAGCTTTTGAATTTTGGTCGTGTTTTTTAGCACTTCGTAGATGCCTATTCTCCCCCTAAATCCGTCATGTTTTCCAGATTCATCTTCGTAAGGTCCGGGCTTATAGAGGGTAGCTATACCAGTCGGTGTCGTACTCAGAGGGGCGTCTCCGCCAATACCTGCTGCTGCCGCTCTTTTTTCGAGCTCGTGGATATAATTGAATGCCTCGGCTGTGCGAATGTTGAACATTTGCATCAGTGCAGTAATTTCTTCTTGGGTTGGGGGGTAGGCTACACGCTTGGTCTCATCAAGCTTACGTACCAACCTCTGACCAATAATAACACGGACAGTGCTGGCAATCAGGAACGGCTCAATGTCCATATCAAGAAGTCGAGGTAGGGTAGTAGCGGCATTGTTGGTATGTAGGGTGCTAAATACCAAGTGACCAGTTAGGGCAGCTTGGACGGCGAGATTGGCCGTCTCGCTGTCTCGAATCTCACCTACCATGATGATGTTTGGGTCTTGACGTAGTAATGCTCTGAGTCCACCGGCAAAAGTCATGCCAGCCGCTTCGTTGGTCTGGGTTTGATTAACCCCAGCTATTTTGTATTCGACTGGGTCTTCGATTGTACTGATGTTGACATCGGGCGTATTGAGCTTGGTCAGAGCACTAAATAGGCTTGTGGATTTACCGCTACCCGTAGGTCCAGTTACTAGAATCATACCGTGCGGTTCGGTGATAGCTTCGGCGATGGCGTCCATTGAATAGCCCCAGTAGCCTAGCTCGTCAAGTGATACGGCTTGATTGGATTCATCGAGGATACGCATGACTACTTTTTCACCGTCGGCTATTGGCAGAGTACTGACACGCAGGGCGTATTGTCTGCCCGCTACGCTGATTTTGAAGCGGCCATCTTGTGGTACGCGGCGTTCGTCAATTTTGAGGTTGCTTAGAATTTTGATACGGCTGACCAGGGCGGCGTGAACGTTGCGGGGTAGGCGATTAACTTCTTTGAGTACGCCATCGATGCGATATCTAATCTGCACGGCATCTTCACGAGGTTCGATATGAATATCGCTGGCATGTGAGCGTATGGCGTATTCTAGTAGCAGGTTGACCGTCTGGGCGATAGGCGAATCTTCACTTAGGTCTTCTTGATTGACCTGTGAATCACCGCTGACTTCGCTGTCTTCACTTTGGACCTCGATAACATCAGACAGCTCTTTGTTGACGTCACTGCGATACAAATCGAGCGCTTCTTGTATATTGGCGCGCGTCGTAATATAAGTGTGAACTATGCCACCAGTTTGTTTTTGGATGAAGTCGACAGCCTGAATATCATCAGGGTCTTCCATGGCCAAGTGAAACTCGCCATTCTCGTCTATTTTAAAAAGGATTGCGTTATATTGCTGGGCAATGCGCTCCGGTATTCGGGTGATGACATCTGTGGGGATATTTTTGACGTCGATATCCGTATACGGTATGCCGGCATATTCGGCAAATGACTTGGTCATCTCGGTATCGTCGATTTTCTTTTCGTCGAGCGCCGTTTGATAGAGCGTTTTATGAGTTTTTTTGCTTTGCTCCTTTAAAGCGGCTAAGTCTTCGTCAGACAGCCCACCCGATTGTTCTAGGAGTTTTTCAAAAGTCCCATCCGATATATGCATACAAATCTATTCTATAAGAACGCTTATCAAAATGCTAGTGGTTCTGAGACGCATAACAGTGGTATAATGTAACTATGATTATAAATAGCGAAACGGATATGAATGAGTTTGGTATCAAGCTAGGTAAGCTACTGAGTGGTGGCGAGACTATCGAGCTGGTCGGTGACGTTGGTGCGGGTAAGACTACGCTAGTACGGGGTATAGCCGAAGGTATGGGTATCGATGAAGTAGTACAGAGCCCTACTTTTACCGTTAGTCGTATCTATTCGGCGCCTCACAATCGTCGTTTGGCACACTATGATTTCTATCGCCTAAATGATCCTGGGATTATGGCGGATGAGCTTTTCGAATCGGCCGGTAGCGATGATACTGTCGTGATTGTGGAGTGGGCTGGTAGTGTCGATAAAGTCCTGCCTGCCGATAGGTTGTCGCTCAGTATCTCTGCTCCGTCTGAGACCACGCGTGAAATTACCATGTACGAAGGTGGCCCAGTTAGCCAACATCTCATATCAGAATTGTCATGATAATTTTACTCGATACATCTACGCCTGTTTGTAAATTAACTGTGCTTGATGGTGACAAACGTCAGGATTATGAATGGGAAGCCAATCGTGAGCTAGCACATGGACTACTTGGCTATATAGAGGCCAGACTGGGCGAGAGCGGCAAAACTTTCCATGATATTACAGGTATTGGCGGATATTTAGGCCCGGGTAGCTTTACTGGTCTCAGGATTGGGCTTACGGTCTTGAATACCCTGGCTGATAGTTTGGGTGTACCAATTATTGGCGCGACTGGTGACGATTGGCGCCAAGTGGCCGAGGATAGGCTAGGCAAGGGTGAGAATGATCAGATTCTACTCCCCTACTATGGCGCCGATGCGCATATTACAACACCTAGAAAATAGCTTGTAGTTGTAGGCGTAAATCGTTACAATATAGTTACTTGCTATATCTTTTTTGCAAGTTTGATATTTACTGAAAGTTACGGCGTTCGCCAAAAATGCTACTTATTTTGCTACGAGTCCAGTAGGCGAAGCCAGGAAGGAAACAATATGTTAGAGACTGTCGCTATTGCAATAGTCGCTGCTCTAGTAGGTGTCGTCGGGACGTCTAGTTATGCTAAGAGCAAAGATCAGGCAAACAAAAACAAAACCGAAGAGGCACTTGCCAAGGCTCAGGAAAAGGCGAGCAAGATTGTCCTCGACGCCAAAGACGAGGCTTTGAAGCTCGAGAACGAGCGCCGTCGCGAACTCAAAAAGACCGAAGACAGGCTAGCTGATCGTGAATCGACGCTTGATAAAAAGCTTGACGAGCTAGATAAACGTGCCGAGAAATTGCGCGGCCAAGAAGACGAAGTCGAGAAGCTCAAAGATGAGATTCGTGACATTCGTAGCCGTCAGCAGGAAAAGCTTGAGAAAATTGCTAAATTATCTAAATCCGATGCCGCTGATAAGCTCATGCAGATGACCGAGCGCGACATCAAAAACGACCTCAAAGGTTTGGTTGCCAAGCTCCAGAAAGACGCTATGGATGACGCCGAAGAGCGAGCTCAGACTATCATCGTCACTGCTATGGAGCGTATGAGTAGCGAGGTTACTGCCGAGCGTACTGTCACCGCTATCAAGCTGACTGACGAAGAAATGAAAGGCCGTATCATCGGTAAAGAAGGCCGCAATATCCAGGCTTTGCAACGTGCGACGGGTGTCGATATCCTAGTCGACGATACCCCTGGTATGATTGTGCTTAGTAGTTTTGATCCAGTCCGTCGCCAGGTGGCTCGTCTCAGCTTAGAAATGCTGATGAAAGATGGGCGAATTCACCCCGGCCGTATCGAAGAAGTTGTAGCCAAGGCTGAGAAGCAGATCGAAAAAGAAGTTAAACAAGCAGGTGAAGACGCTGCTCGCGAAGTAGGCGTTACGGGTATTCCACGAGAGATGTTACAACTGCTGGGTGAGCTGAAATTCCGTACTAGCTATGGCCAAAACGTGTTGATGCATTGTACCGAGATGGCGCATATCGCTGGTATGATTGCTGCTGAAATTGGCGCAGATGTCCGCACTGTAAAAATCGCTACCCTACTCCACGATGTCGGCAAGGCCGTCACTCACAAGATCGAGGGTAAGCATCACCATATCGGTGCTGAACTAGCTCGTAAATACGGTATGAAAGAAGAAATCGCCCACGCTATTGAAGCTCATCACGACGATGTCGAGGCTACTACTCCTGAGGCACTCGTTGTTCGTGTAGCCGACGCCCTATCCGCTGCGCGCCCTGGTGCACGCAATATCAGTGCCGAGAATTTCGTCGAGCGTATGAAAGAGCTCGAAAATATCGCCACTGGATTCAAGGGTATCGACAAAGCCTACGCTATCAGTGCCGGCCGTGAAGTTCGCGTTATAGTTCGCCCGCAGTCTATTGATGACCTATCGGCTATCAAGCTAGCGCGTGATATCGCCAACAAGATCGAATCAACCATGCAGTACCCCGGTACTATCAAGGTAAATGTTATTCGCGAAACCCGCGCTGTCGAATTCGCCAAGTAGTATTTGATACATGGATGTGATTATTGTATAATAATCACAAATGGAGAAGAGTTTCGACAAACCACGTGGTCAGTGGATGGCCACCGATGGGCGAGAGCTATACCACAAGTGGGTCGTTGATATGATTGATCGTCGTGAGCAGAATCGCGAAGATTATGATAACCTCGATTTATATTATGGAGTTGGCTGGGATCCCGTCTATCACAATCTAGCTACTTTTTCTAAACATTATACGAGCTATATGTTCGGTGAAGATGAAGCATATAGATTCGAGACTATATTTCCACTCATGGCTGCGAGCGATGAGCTAAAACATTACACTAGCGTCGATGATTTTCTAGGTGAATCGTCGAACTGGAATAAGGGTATCGTCCTGCATACTATGGACGGGCTTAGATTTGCATCTAGGGTATCACTTGGCTTGGCACTTGATGCTTATGAGTCAGTTCATCCAAACATCTGTGATACCGGTGAGGTATATCAGGGAGTCGCTGATGTTTTGCATGATGAATCATTTCAGCATGCCCTGGAATCGGTCGCCACGACAGCTTTTGCTGTATTGCAAAACAGGACGCAGCGCATCATGTTTCAGTACTCTATGCCGATAGAATTTCGTAGTCTACTGGGTATCGATTCTGTTAATACGGGTAATCATGTGATTGATGGAATCAAGGGCGAAGACGGTGAGACCCAGTATAAACTAAATCCACATGTAGTCCGTGCGTTGCATGAATTTATGCATTCACAGAATACCGATCGAGTGACCCAGGGTATAGGTTCGTATGCAGTAAGACAGCGAATTGAACATGATCGGTCGTCGACAACCGGTTGCCCCGTTCGCCGCGCGCCAGCGGGTGAGGGTTATCCTCGCCATGCTCCAAGTGCTATTGCGCTGTGGGCCGACTACATGGGTAGCGAATTAGAGCGAGTGGTTGTACCGAAGTTCAAATAAGGTTAGTGAAAGGACATTGACTGCGCTTCCTACACTTGAAACATAGAAAAAACCTGCCCATATGGACAGGTTTTTTCTATGGTCGGGGTGAAAGGACTCAAACCTTCGACCTCCCGGTCC
>CAZJFK010000011.1:19568-25489 GCA_964545515.1 uncultured Candidatus Saccharibacteria bacterium
GCGCTATCCACTGCGCCACACCCCGATAGGTGTATTTACTCGGATAATTATATACTACCAGCCCTGTTATGTAAATATCGACGATTGGTTATCTAGGTCGACCAAAAGCGTATTTGCGAGCTAGATTGGCGATTGAATCGTCAATTGTTACATCAGGCAGCGCCGTACCTTTATTTGCTAGGGCAGCGAATAGTAGATAGTCGGTGATTTCAGGATTTTTGGGTAGTAGCGGTCCGTGTAGATAAGTACCGATGACGTTTTTGTAGCGAGCGCCTTCGTAGCCGTCGTGATTGTTGTTGCCGGCTCCGCGAATTACATTGCCGAGCGGTTTGACTCCGTCACCTAGAAAAGTTTGACCACTGTGGTTCTCGTAGCCGATTAGTTCACCGAACTGTGAACTATCGACAGATAAATTACCTATTAATCGCTCCGGGCCAGCAGTAGTCGTGATGTCGAGTAGGCTAATACCGGGAATTTCGGTGCCGTCACTGGTGATAAATTTGTGTCCAAATAGCTGGTACAGACCACAGACCATCAGCATAGGGACGTTTGCTTCGGCCCATTTTTTGAGTTTGGGACCGATTGCTTGCAAATCGTCGACGACTTTGCTCTGACCACTGTCTTGACCACCGCCACCGATTACAATATCGACACTGTCGGGCAGTTTATCGCCTGGATTATAGGTGATAACTTCGGTATCGATACCGTATTGTTTGGCGCGGTGGGTGATAGCTAGGATATTGCCATTGTCGCCATAAATATTCATGTCGCGGGCGTATAGGTGTAGGATTTTTAGTTTAGCAGTCATGATACGTCCTCGATTTTGGTGATTTTGCTTAGCTCGCGGCGAATGGCCAGCATGGCTGTGTACGTGCAATAGATACGCTTGGATTTGCTGCTACCGGCGACGAATTTTTTGAGCGATCGTTTCAGATTGACATCGACACGCCCCGGCTGGATATCGTCGTGTTCGAGTCGCAGCGCCATGTCGTAGGCGCGTACACCACTGATGTCGGAAATGTTGCTACCACGTAGGCTATCGAAATCTACATCCCACAGCCAGCTGACATCGCGGCCATCGGCGTAATCGTCGTTGATGGCAATCATCGTATCAGTATCCCCCGGGTCAAATGATTGTAGGGCCAGCTGGAATCCACTAGGGTTTTTGACTAGTACTAATTCTAGATCGCTATCACCTACTCGCAGGCGCTCGCCGCGACCAAAAGCCGGGCGGATATTTTCGAGACTATTAGTTAGTTTTTCGATGTTTAATTTGTCACCGAGAACCGCACGAACTAGCGCGATAGCGGCGGCTGAATTATATACGTTATATAGTCCGCGTAATTGCAGTTTGGCAGATACAGTCGCGCCGTTTAGTTCGTAGGTCGGCTTGTCGATATCAGTTAGTAGGGTCGTGACTGGTATGTCTGAGACTTTGATATTGCTCTTGTCGTGGATACTATCGTCGTCGCCAAATAGTCCGGCGAGTTTCGTATCGACTCCGTAATATTCTTTGTTGGCGACTAAATCATCGGTGGCATTTACTAGCCTGGAATCTTCACGGTTGATGACTACGATATTGCGGGTGCTGGCGGCAATTTGTCGTAGCATGCCAGCGGTGGCGTCTATTTCGCCAAATCTATCTAGCTGATCGCGTAGGACATTTAGCAGTAGGCTGTATGTCGGCGGTATGTGACGCACGAAATGCACAGCATGAGCTTCGTCGAGTTCGAGTACGGCGATATCGGCGTTTAATTTTCCACGGTGATTGACTTCACTCAGTAGTGCAGCGGCTACGCCACGACTAAAATTGCTGCCTGTACGATTGGTGAAAACTCGCAATCCCTGACCTTCTAGTAGTTCAACGACAATCTTGGTCGTAGTGGTTTTGCCATTGGTGCCGCTGACTACCACTACTCCCATAGGTAGCTGGGCTAGGGTATCGGCGATGAAATTTTTGTCTATTTTTTCGACGAACAGTCCAGGTAGGGCTGACCCACCTCCACGTAATCTTGCGGCAAAACGCACGGCTTTGCCGGCAAAGATACTGTATCGTTTGGTCATATATCTATATTATACTAGCTTGATATCAAGTTTTCATGCTGAACTTAAGGGCAAAAGGGTGCCGGCTCGCCCGTAGACGAAACCGACACCCTGTGCCAGACCTCAGCTGTTACCAGCCTTCACCGTCTTCGACTGCATCCAAGGACTGTCCTTGGAATTCCTCGAGGCGGTATTCGTAAGCCATGTTCTCCCAGGCCAGTAGCCGCCGCCGAATCGTGTCGACGCTGTCATCAAACGTGACGTTTGTCGGCGGAATCGGTTCGGGGACGCTGGCGGGGCAGGTGTTTTGCAGGTTGACCAGCTTGGCGCGGATGATCTGCATCCGTCCAACCATCAGTCGTTTCTGCATCCACTCCTGCGCCTCGGCTTTGCGTATCTGCTTCATCGCCCTACGACGGGCGAAGTAGCTGATGGCGGGAGCTGTGTTACCTAGTATCATGGGATACTACCTCTTTCTTGGTAAGGTCCGGCGCGTGTCGCCAGACTGTTGACATTACGCCAGCTCGTCGGCAACGACGATATTATAATTATAGCATAAACTGTATAAAAAAGCAATCTAGGAGTAAATTTGTAGTTTATCGGGGGTGTCATAGATGATACAATATGGTTATGTTATTAGTAGTTGAGCTACTTCGCTGGTGGTATACCGATGGCTGGGCACGTAAGGCGCATAATGTTCGTGGTCGGATAGATGGTGCGTTGGATTATTTCTCGATTAGTCTACTGCTCAAGACTTTGTTTTCACCATTTCGCCAGATATCAGCTGGTAGAGTAGATGGCCCACTGAATATCAAGATGAGGGCATTTGTAGATAGGCTATTTTCGCGTGTCATCGGTGCAGTGGTTCGTACTCTGATTATAATTATTGGACTTGTGACTATACTGATTACTGTGGTTATCGGCGCTGTATGGCTGCTAGTATGGGCATTGATGCCACTACTGCCGATACTCGGAGTGTATTTGAGCATCAATGGAGTATTGGTAGGATGAGCTCGACTTTCTATAACTATTCGAGTCTACGTGCGCAAAAATCTCGCGCCGGCATGCATCTACGTCAATTAGTGCGACTGAGTTTGGTGCTTGTTATTGCTCTGTTTGTTTTGGCAGGAGTGGGGCTGTTATTTATTCATGAATCTTGGGGGTGGTTGGTGCTTAGCCTAGCGGCCTGGCCATGGATTTTGTATGAGTGGCATGTCGGTGATCTGGAACACCCGCCGGTCGGTACGGATTCGATTGATGGCTTACTCGACGGAGATATTTTGGGTCGATTGCCGCGTGAGCCTACGCCCAAGCAAATTGCGGCGATTGCATCGAGCGTGCGTGGCGGTAGGTTTTTTGCTGGACGGTTTGGGATTACGGGGAGTTTTCTCGACAATATCACGTCGGATAACTCAGCTGATACCGATGTGTTGTGGCAGAATGCACTAAATGTTCGGACCGAGACGGGTAGTGAATATATATCTGGTGCGGTGCTCACAGTGGCTCTGATACAGAGTTTTGCTGATCATGAAAAGCTACTGGCGCACATGCACCTTGATATGGAGGATTTACTAAATGGCGTGCGTTGGTATGAGCACCTGCGACTTTTGATTAACAAATCCAAAGTGCGTCAGCGCACTGGCGGTATTGCTAGGGATTTTTCGTTTGGCTATATACCATTATTGAAGCGTTTCGGTCAAAATTTGTCTGAACATGCCGACACTAATTTGGTGGTTGAAATCGAATCACATCGTCAGGCTTTGAGCCAGCTACTTGATACGTTTGGCAGTGGTGGCCGCCAAAATGCTGTACTCGTTGGCGAGGAGGGTGCTGGCAAGACGACGATTGTGCGAGCTTTTGCGGCTAGGTTGATGGATGCTAGCCTCAAATTGCCACCTAGTCTACAATTTCGACAAGTGTTTATGCTAGATTCTTCGGCGTTGATTGCGGCCGCACCCGGCCGCGGTGAGTTGGAGGGCTTGATTATGCAGGTGCTTAGTGAAGCTTATAGCGCCAAAAATATCATAATTTGTCTCGATAATGCTCAGCTGTTTTTTGAGGAAGGCGTCGGTTCGGTTGATTTGACCAATGTGCTGCTACCGATTCTCGAAGCGGGTAATTTGCGAGTTGTGCTGACTATGGACGAGCAGCGCTTTTTGCAAATTGGGCAGCGCAATCCGGGGCTAGTGAATGCCCTCAATCGTATCAGTGTACCGCCCGCCGAAAAAGACGAGACGATTGCTGTTATGCGTGATCAATTGGTGATGATGGAATATCAGCGCAAAGTTACATACATGTATCAATCGCTCGCCGAGGCGTATCGTTTGAGTGAGCGCTATGTGCATGATCTTGCGATGCCGGGGCGAGCACTCAAATTGCTTGAAAGTGCGGCCGGTTATGGCGAGGGCGGATTTGTGACCGCCAATTCCGTGCAGTCGGCGATTGAGCAGACGCTTGGTGTCAAGGTCGGTGTGGCGCAGGGCGAAGACGAGCGTGATACACTGCTAAATCTAGAAGACAAAATTCACGAGCGGATGATTAATCAGACTAGGGCAGTCCAGGTTGTGAGTGATGCCTTGCGTCGTGCTAGGGCTGGGGTGCGCAATGAATCTCGACCGATTGGAACGTTCCTCTTCCTGGGCCCGACTGGCGTAGGTAAGACCGAGCTCAGTAAGGCCTTAGCGTCTGTGTATTTTGGTGGTGAGGATAGGATGATACGCCTCGACTTAAACGAATATGTCCGTAGCGAAGATGTGTCACGGCTGATTGCTGATGGTGCTGACGACCCGACGAGCCTGACGGCTCAGGCGATGAAACAGCCGTTTAGTGTGGTACTGCTCGACGAGATTGAAAAAGCTCACCCGCAAGTTTTGACTACCTTATTGCAGTTGCTTGACGAGGGCGTGCTGCGTGACATCAAAAACCGCGAAGTTAGTTTTCGTGATGCTATTGTGATTGCTACTAGTAATGCTGGGTCAGATAGGATTCGTGAATTTATTGAACGTGGGGTCAAGTTGCAGGAATTTGAAAACCAGATTGTCGACGAATTAATTAGTAGTAATCAGTTCAAACCTGAATTTTTGAACCGTTTCGACGAGATTGTTGTATTTCGTCCGCTCGAAAAACCAGAGCTCATTCAAGTTATTGATCTTATTCTGGCGGGTATCAACAAGCAGCTGGCATTGCAGAAGTTTAGTGTAAATGTGGCGGCAGATGCTAAGGATTTATTGGTGGAGCGTGGCTATGATCCGCGGCTCGGTGCTCGTCCGATGCGACGTGTCGTGCAGCGGGCTGTAGAAAACTTGGTCGCCAAACAAATGCTTAGTGGCAATGTCGAACCGGGCACCGTTATCGAAGTCAGTCGCGAAGACGTCGAGCGAATGCTCGGCGACGGCGCGGGCGTAATGTAATTTACAGTGGCAGTTTGTTGACTAGGGCGTGGATGTCGCGAACTATTTTTGTTGTGACAGCGCTACCTTGGCCTTTGGAATCAGGTATATTCCAGTATTCAACCCGTGGGTCTTTGGTTAGCCACGCGGGCCAAGTCTTCGGGCTAGTGATGACCACTAATTTATCGTATGGTTCGGCCAATTTTTTGGTTAGCTGGGTGCGGCGATTGCTGGCCATGTTGATACCAAATTTATCTAGCATGATATGGCGAATGGTTAGCGATGTAGGTCTAGCATGCAGGGTCGTGCCCGGTTTGTTTACATAAGTGCCAGCTGAATTAGCATGCCCACCACGAGCACGATATAGCTCCATGGCTACTTGCGACCGCCCAACATTGGCGTGACATATAAATAATATTTTCATTAATTTCTCTTGGTACCCCGGGTAGGAATCGAACCTACGGCCAAAAGCTTAGAAGTCTCTTGCTC
>CAZJFK010000012.1:0-8687 GCA_964545515.1 uncultured Candidatus Saccharibacteria bacterium
ACCGGGGCGCAGCATCAGGTGATAAGTGTTCGCCAGTATCGACTGACCACCCAGGGCTTTGACCTGCTCGACATTGAGGGTTTTGACAGTAGCCTTAGTGCCTCCCACGATATACGCTGGCGTTTGAATATCGCCATGCGGTGTACGAATAACGCCCACGCGAGCCAGCGTGCCAGAGAGTTTATGGGTAATTTCAAAATCAAGAGCACTCATGCTAGTAGATAAACATCGAATCCCCGTAGCTAAAGAATTTATAACGCTCAGACACGGCATGCTCATAAGCGGGCAGTAAATTATCCCAGCCAGCAAATGCGGCGGTCAGCATCAGCACGGTACTCTCGGGCATATGAAAATTCGTGAGCAGTGCATCGATGGTTTTAAACTCATATCCTGGGTACATGAAAATATCGGCTTCACCCAAAAGATCAATGGGCGATTGATTCAAAATATCGTCCCAAGCATATTCTAGGGCACGAGTCACGGTGGTACCAAGTGCCACCACGCGGTGACCGCTGGCTTTGGCTGTCTGGATTTTACTCACAGTCTCGGCAGTGATTTCGTAATATTCCTGGTGCATTTTGTGCTTAGTGACGTCTGTCACGCGAATAGGCAGAAAAGTCCCTAGGCCTACATGTAGTGTCAGGCGAGTCACGACCACGCCCTTGGCCTGTAACCGCGCCAGAGTATCATCGGTCATATTGAGACTAGCAGTCGGTGCCGCCACCGAGCCTTGATGCTCGGCAAACACCGCCTGATAACGCTCGATATCAGCAGCCGTAGCGTCGCGCTTCATATACGGAGGCAGGGGAACGGTGCCGTATTCATCGGCTACTTGTAGTAGGTCGCGTTGGCTACGCACTAATGCCAAGCCATCGCCCAAAATCTCGAGTACTTCGATCTCGTCATCGCCAATCACTAATACATCACCCACAGCCGTGCGCCCGCGATACACGACTTTATGCGTATGCCAATCATCCGTCTTGCCGTGTTTTTCGACCAATATTAGTTCACGTTCCACCGAATTTGATTTTTTGCGGGTCAATAGGCGCGCTTTGATGACCTTGGTGTCATTAATCACCAATACATCGCCAGGGTTCAAAAACTCCACTATATCTGGGTACATTTTGTCCTGATATTTGCCAGTCTGGCGGTCGAGCGCTAGCAGCCGAGCCTCGCCACGCACGGGCGGCGGCGTGTCAGCAATCAAATCATCAGGAATATCATAGTGAAAATCAGACAAGTTCATTAAACCTATTATAACAGAGGTAGCAACAATATTCAAATCTCCAAACTTGACCGTATTATCGGTTCATATTATAGTATCATTCACGGGCAATCAGCCTAGCTCTTACAGTCACCGGAATCGATTTGAGGTGGAATAACATGGAAGTTCCCATAGTTATGCTATCAATCCTGGTAGGGTTCGCCCTGCTGGGCATTAGCATTACCCAAGGCGTCGGCACTGCGGCGCTGGTACTAGTAATCATCGTGGCACTCGTCGCGCTACTACTTGGATGCCGAGCTCTTTTGCGGCAGCTACTGCCCAAGGGGTCAGCGGACAAACCAGTACTACCAATCAACGTGCTTGAATGCAAACATGTACATACTCACCAAATAGAATTTGGCTACGGTTGCTACGATGTGGTCTGCGAAGACTGCGGAGAAGTAATCGAAAGCTGCGACTACGGCGATAGCTAGACCAAGCCCCTGCGAATGCGGGGGTATTTAATTTAATAAACCCCGCCAGATTAGAGCGGGGTTATTTAGTGTCAATTCCAGGGCGGAGTAGGGCTCGGGCCGTAAATATTCAGCACATAGGCCGCTTTCGTGCCACGCTGACTACGAAAACTAGCTACAATCTGCGGACTGTGCTGTCCGATCACGGGAGTCACAGTAGTTGGCGCGGGCAACAGGACTGGCCGCGCGTACACCAAGGCACCGTTGTCTTCCCAGCGCCCCGGCCCGTCTAGCGTGAACAAACTCCACACGCGCAGACGGATAGCACGACCGAAAAGCTTGGGCTTGATATCGCGCAGCACGCCACGCATTTCCTGCACCTTGCCACCAGTCTGTATCTCGATTCGATACCAACCGCCTCGGAATTCCTCAAACGAATTCTTCTTGGATTTGTCTGACATGAAACGTCCTATCTGCCGTAATGGATAGATTGTTATGATTATGCCACTATATATAGATTATGTCAATCAGACTAGGCTCCGATTTGAATCACTTCGCCACCCAATGCTCGACGAAAATAATCATCGTGACTCACATATAACACTGCGCCAGCGTATTTTTTGAGTGCCAGTTCAAGCTCTTCGATTGACGGCAAGTCTAGGTGATTGGTCGGCTCGTCTAGTATCAGTAACTGCGGGTCGCTAGCCAGCATGGCGATAATCTGCAGACGAGCTTTTTGGCCACCGCTCAGTCGCTCAACTTGTATGCCACCATCACCGTCGGTAAATAAATAATCGCTCATCAAGCTACGAATTTTAGTCTCACTAATTGCCAGTTTGCGGCTCATATAGATCTGCTCAATAGCATCATGCAAATTGAGTTTAAACAGAGTAGGCGAGACCTCCTGCTCATACACACCAACCCGCGCCTGCGGATCTAGCGTCAGCTCGCCATCGATCAAAGTTATATCCATAGCCGACGGGAGCGGTGATAGCAACGCCTTAATCAACGTCGATTTACCGGCGCCGTTGCGACCACGCAGCTCTAACTTCTCGCCCTCACGAAGATCGATGTCTATACCTTCAAATAGCGGCTCATCGTAGCCAAGGCTGAGGTCGCGCGCTTCAACTAATTTGCGCGACGAACGCGATTTGTCGTCTTTGATATTCATGCGAATATTTTTGGTCTTGAACTTTTCGTACTGGCCAGCCGATTTGTAATTTAGATTTTCGACCGAATCTTTGTCTATCCAAAAAGTTGGCTTTTCGACTGCTTGCAGTTCAGCCAGCTCTTTACGCGATTCGTTTTCGAGCCGTTTAAATTTCTGAATAGTGCCTGGATTACGTGATTTTTCTTTGAGCCGCTGATAATCAAGCACCTTTTGTTTGAGATTGACGATGCGTTTTTCGATCATCTCAAAATCATTCATACCGGTGCTAGTACGCATCGCATTTTGCTTCAAATAAGCGTCGTAATTGCCCTTGTAACTGACACTGCCGCCGTCTTTGAGCTCGACGATTCTATCGACTTTGCTCAGTACGTCACGGTCGTGTGTAATAACCAAAACAGCTTGCTTGGTAGCTTTCATCCAGTCGATAAACTGCTCTTTAGCCACGTAATCCATGTGGTTGGTCGGCTCGTCAATTAGCGCCAAATCGGCATCAGAGTGCATAACTTTGACTATCTCGACCAGGCGTTTCTGGCCACCGCTCAGCGTCCGCATCTGCCGATGCGCCAGCCCAAATAACTGGAAATTATCCAACTCGCGCTCAATATGCTCCTCAATCTGATAAAATCCCTTATTATCAAACCGCTCCAAAGCCTGAGTGTACTCAGTAATTTTGCGCATATCGTCGCCCATAGTCTCGGGATAGGTCTCTATAATATGGCTCAGCTCCTCGTATTCCGGTATGCCAGCCAGGACATACTGCAAAACCGTCTTATCCAGCGCCTCGTGATGCTCCTGCGCCGTAGCCACGACCACCACGCCGCGACGATAAATCACTTCGCCCGTAAAATCTTTGTCCGCACCGCTAAGAATCCCAAAAAGCGTCGACTTGCCGATACCATTACGCCCAACGATACCAATCTTTTCGCCGGCATCAATAGCAAAACTAACGTCATGCATCAGCGATTTATTACCGAATGATTTTTCGGTTATTTTGATATCAGCAATCATCTATATAAGTGTAGCAAACCTAGCGGCGTCTATGCGATATCGTCTTGATCAATTATTTTGTCGACCGTCGATACGGCGCCTGCTGGTCCGGTAATGTGCACATATGGCTCGTGCGACTGAGTAAATTCATA
The DNA here is from genome assembly GCA_964545515.1 of uncultured Candidatus Saccharibacteria bacterium. GTDB lineage: Bacteria > Patescibacteriota > Saccharimonadia > Saccharimonadales > Saccharimonadaceae > UBA2112. The sequence continues at coordinate 3,988 of CAZJFK010000012.1, forward strand.
GATCTCACCGATAGCCCTGCGGACATCACTTGGTTTGATTTTGTTCATTTCACGAACAGTAGCGCCATTATCCTTGGGCTGTCGGTATTCCTGGAGTGCAGTTATGATTGTGTGCATACGCTTAGAATCCGACGAAGCACGCGATGCTATGGCGTATTTATATGAATTTAGAGCACCCTCAACGTCATCGGCATCATAGCTATCAGCCGCCTTGCCGAACACTTCATCAAACACTTCGTGCGCAATCGGAATATTCTCGGCGTCAGTAGTCACATCGCCATTTATATACCAAGCGTTGGGGTGATTATGTAGGTTAAATGAAATATATCCGTTATACGAAATACCGCGTTCTTGGCGCATCGCACGAAAACAAACAGTACTAATAGCTCGCTGAGCCATGCCGTATAGTAGGCGATTTTCATTGAATTTATCGCGAAATTCAGGAGTCAGTGGGTAGGCGTGGCTAATCCGCACATTACTAGAATCATCACGCACAAGCCCAGTCAGATGTTCGGCACCATAATTCGTCGGTAGTTCAATCGGGCTCCACTGACGATTATCACCATCGGCTTCAAAATATCGCTCGGCAACAGCTACCACATCGTCCAGTTTAGCGGCACCGACAACAACTAATGTCATACGACCAAGTTTGTACTCACGAGCGTGAAGCTCGCGCATTTTGGGGCCAGTAAAATCAAGCCTATCATGATAACCAATCACATCGCGGCCATAAGGTTTGCCAAACATGGCATTTTCGGTCGCCACCTGGTGCATTTCATCGACATCATCTAGGCCAGTCATAGCCTCGCGGCGGACGGCTTTCATCTCGTGAGTTACCATGTCGTCAGGAAAATGCGTGTGCTGCAAAATCTGGCTCAGGTGATCCATCGGCGCATCGAGATTGATGCCATTAGCCTCATAAACCGTACGAGTGTAATATGTATTAGCGTTGGTATACATACCTCTTAGGGCAGCGTTACGATCAAGTTCCACTTCGGTCGGATATTTATCAGTACTCAGGAAAACTCCGTGCTCAAAAGCATGTGCCATACCCTCATCGCCATCAGCTTCGTTGACGCTACCATAGGGTATAAACATACTGACATTATTTACTTGACTACCAGGCATATTATCGACGATTATATTTAATCCGTTATCTAATCTCTCTGATTTCAGGGCCATAACATTCTCCAATTTATTAGGCTAACTCTACCACATAATAGGTGGGTATAAAAACTTAATCACGATAATATATTTACATTTTGATATTTTTGTGTTAATATAGAGGTATAGACGTTTTACGTAATCTCTACTAAATAGTGGGTGTTTCATATAACTCTATGGATGAATACCAGGGCTTTTCTTGTCATTCATCACACATGACTTAATCAAGAAAGGTATTCATGTATAGTAATAAAAACCACTTTTCGCGTGGCAAAAAATTTAATGGCGGCGGTAGCAATCGCGGTAAATTTAGCCGCGCTAATGGCGGCGGCAAAAAAGGCCCCAAAAAGCAAAATATTAATATTTCACGCTATATCAACCACAATGTAGCTGAAAAGGACCCAGCAGTATACGAGCCAAAAAATAGCTTTGCTGATTTCGGTTTCGTATCACGGCTTGCCGATAATTTGGCTCGTATCGGCTACGAGAAGCCTAGCGCCATACAAGATCAAGCGATTCCTTTGGTTATGAACGGACAGGATGTTGTAGGCCTGGCAAATACAGGTACCGGCAAGACAGCTGCTTTTCTACTACCGGCCCTAAACAAGTTATATCAGGATCGCAATACCGAAGCCGTCCTAATCGTGGCTCCGACACGTGAGCTAGCTCAGCAAATTGACGACGAATTCCGCAAATTTTCTGCCGGCATGAAACTATATTCTGCACTATGTGTTGGTGGTGTTAATATTAATGGCCAGATACGCAATCTGTCACGTCGACCGCATGTCATCATCGGTACACCTGGTCGACTCAAAGACCTAATCAACCGCAAACAGCTACACCTACATCAGATTCAGACGTTTATCCTAGATGAAGCTGATCGCATGCTCGACATGGGATTTGTACATGATATCCGCGAAATTGCCAGCGAGATACCAGCCCAACACCAAACACTGTGTTTTAGTGCCACTATTACCCCTGGCGTACGCAGTATCATCAATGATTTCATGACAAATCCAACCGAGGTATCAGTCCGAATAGGTGAGACAAGTGAACATATCTACCAAGATGTCGTGCGTTTTACCGACAAAGATCATAAACGTGAGATTCTAGTTGAGATGTTAACCAAAGAAGAGTTTGAAAAAGTCATAATCTTTGGTGAAACCAAATTTGGTGTGCAGCGCCTAGCTGACAGCCTGACACGCGAAGGCATCACTGCTGTCGCTATCCACGGTAATAAATCCCAGTCACAGCGTGAGCGAGCTCTTAAACAATTCAAGACAATGCACGCCAAAGTACTGGTCGCTACCGATGTCGCCGCACGTGGGTTAGACATACCAAATGTTAGTCACGTCATCAATTACGACACGCCGCAGACTTACGACGACTATGTACACCGCATCGGACGAACTGGTCGTGGCGGCAAAACAGGCAAAGCCCTAACCATGATCGAAGATCGCCGCCCAGCTCATAATTACGCCACTGCGTAATAAACTATGCGACCCAGTCAAAACCCCGCTCGCTCGCGGGGTTTTGCTTATGCTTGCATAACACCGATAATTATTACTATAATTACGTAGGTCTTAGGAAAGTAGGTGTAATGTGCTTGAACGTGACCGTCGACGACGCGACAGAGAGCGTTATCAACAGCGACAGGAACACAAGGCTTTCATGGAGCGAAGCGACAAATGGAAAGCCTGTCCAAATCACCATCGCAGCATAAGTCCTCGCGTAGAATCCGGAGTCTACAAACTCTATGACACCAACGCTTGGTTCGATATTGATCTCGGTCTAGTTCTAACACTGAACGACGGCCGCCCAAACGAACTATACTGCGATAAATGCAAAAGCAAATGGCAAACGCACAGCGATTTTCGCCACCCTTAGTCCAACATTGCGACGCCCTAACCCGTGCTTGCTAACGCCGCGGGTTAGGGCATTTAAATTTATGCTAAAATTGTATTAGTTATGAGACTTTTTTCATGGAATGTAAACGGTATCCGTGCCGTAATCAAAAAAGGTGAATTTCAAAAATTCATCGCTACCTATAGCCCCGATATCCTATGCCTACAGGAGACCAAAGCCAAACAAGGTCAGGCTGAAATCGATTTACCGGATTATCATGAATACTGGAACAGTGCCGACAAGGCCGGTTACAGTGGTACGGCAATATTTAGTAAAATAGAGCCGCTACAAATAATCAACGGATTTGTAACTAGCGAAGTAATCGCGCCAGATAAATATGGCGACCCAACCCGTGAGGGCAGAGTACTGAGCGCCGAGTTTGATGATTACTGGGTAGTGACAGTCTACACGCCAAATAGCAAGGGCGACCTAAGTCGCCTGGAACTCCGCGACAAATCATGGGATCCAGCATTTCTAGCGCACGTCCGCGAGCTCGAAAAAACAAAACCAGTCCTGTACTGCGGTGACTTCAACGTCGCTCATACTGAGATAGACCTAGCAAATCCTGGTCCAAATGTCGGCAAACATGGTTTTACCGACGAAGAGCGTCGTGGTTTCGACAATATGCTTAGCGCTGGATTCGTCGATACTTTTCGCAAATTTACTACCGACGGCGGACATTACACTTGGTGGACACACTGGGCAAACGCCCGCGCCCGCAATGTCGGCTGGCGTATCGACTACTGGATGGCTAGTAAATCAATCGCTAGTAGGGTGACAAAAGCTGAAATCCACGCCGAACAAATGGGTAGCGACCACTGCCCAGTCAGTATTGAAATTACCTAAGCCTCAAATTGCAACTTATTTCGGCCGTTAAGGGATTAGTCTTTACGGATGAATAACACAAACCAAACAAAAAGACCCTATCTAGGGTCTGGGGCAAAATTGAGTATGGTGGGGTGCACATGTGTGCACCCCACCAGTCCTCAGTGTCGAGCGTCAGCCGGCGACGTGGCGATTCAGGCCAGAGGCCAGATCGGCCACCGACGGACCAGGACCATCGCGGAACGAACGATAGACGTCGAACAGCTCGGTCGCCGATACATAGTCGAAGTCGACCTCGAGGGTGTCGTTCCGAAGATCGATCACCACGGGGTTGAAGTGCTTCGCATGCCGAACCGGCTGCACAACCACGCGGTCACCGATGGCATCGATGGTCACACGAGCGACATCACCGTCGAGATCGAAGGTGGTGAACACGCCGTCGCGCGTGACATTGCTCACTGGCGCGATAGCCTCGAACGATTCCGGGGCAGCTTCGAGCCGTGCCAGAAAAGCCCGTTTGGAATTCTCGAGCGCATCGATTCGGGCAGACTGAGCCGCCAGCTTTTCCGCAGAAACAAATGGCATAACTTAACCTTTCGATAAATCGACACTGAGGAGTTGTAAATCCCAGTGAGCCGCCTCATGATTAAGGCGGGGTAGCAGATGCTCATCACCATAAACATCTATTACCTCGCCCTATAAGTGCATCAACTGAGTCACCTGCAGCCCACTGGCTACATTATTCAAGATTATAGCATGAATTACGCCATAAAGCAATAGTATAGATTAATATCATAAATCAAGAT
>CAZJFK010000012.1:8697-24045 GCA_964545515.1 uncultured Candidatus Saccharibacteria bacterium
ATTATGCGATTTGATATACTATAATTACCTAAGAGGAGAATTATGGATCTATCTGAACGACTACAAAAACTGACCGACAACCGTGACAACTACGAATGCGCCGACAAAACTGCCAACAAGGGCAAAAAAGTTGTAGCTATCCTCGGCCCGACAGCCGTAGGCAAATCAATGATTATTCAAGCCTGTCTGTCCCGAGCATTTGACCACAAACTATTTTCAATCACCGAAGCCGGCACTAGCACCAACCGTGCCCGCCGCCCAGACGACCCCGAAAACTACCACACCGACATACCAACTGACGAGATCCTCACCATGATCGAACAGGGCAAGCCCGCCAACTGGTCGGCTCACGGCACCGGCAAAATATACACTACATTACCCGAAGATTTTCCAGCCGAATACAACTTCATGGCGTGTCTACCAGATAGCTTGCCGATGCTCAGAAAAGCTGGTTTCAAAGCCGTATTTGCCGTATATGTAGTAACGACTACTGACGACTGGGACAAGCAACTTCACGAACGAATTATAATCGAAGACGGCTCAGGAAATATCAAATATTCAGCTGACGCCGCCGGCCGTATCGAAGAAGCCATAAGTTCACTAGCACAAGGCAAAAATGACATAACATTTCACCATGTCTCTAAAACCCCAGACACGTTAAACGAAGCAGCTGATTACATCCTGGATTTAATATCTCCCAAGGAAGACGAAGATGGATTTACATACAACTCAAATATCTATCCAATGGAAAGTAACTACAACAAAAACATTGGCGAGATGTACAGCTACGCCGTTGATTTAGCTCGTAAAATCGAAGAGACGAGCACCAAATAGCATGGAGCAGTTTCCATACTGGCAACGCCAAACAGCTGATAAACCACTATTTGAGGATATCGAGTGGAGTAAGCCCGAACAGCGCTCACGAGCTGGCAAATTAGGTATTATCGGTGGCAACAAACTTGGTTTTGTGTCTGTCGGAGAAGCATATGATACAGCGCTAAAGACAGGCGTCGGTTACGCCAAGGTGCTACTACCAGATACTCTCAAACGATCCGTACCGACGGTTATGACTGATGTGGTATTTGCTCCAAGTAACCAATCAGGCGGACTCAACAAAAACGCCCTGAACGACATGCTAGCACTTGGCGACTGGGCCGACAGCATATTACTCATAGGTGATGCCGGGCGCAATAGCGAGACAGCCATCGCTTACGAAGAATTCATCAGCAAATACGACCGCCAACTCGTCATCACGCGTGATGCCGTAGACCTAGTCATAAATGACGCCAGCGAGTTAATCAACCGCGAAAATACAATCCTAATCGTGTCGTTTGCCCAGCTCCAAAAAATCTTTACCAAAGTGTATTACCCAAAAGTCTTGACTTTTAGTATGCAGCTAGCTCAATTAGTCGAGGCTTTGCATAAATTTACCATTAGTTATCCTGCTACCATTGTCACATTTCACCAAGAAAACATAGTATTCGCGAGTGAAGGCGAAGTAGTTACGATGCCGTGGGACAACCCTATGGCTATCTGGCGAGGCACGGTAGCGGCTCAGATAGCTCCATACTATCTATGGAATCCCGCCAAGCCCGTGCAGGCTGCTACTACGGCTGTACTAAATAAATAAACCCTGCTGAGCAGGGTTATTAATGACTAGCGATTACCGCCATAGGGGACGCTATATTCTACGCGTGTAGAACTACGCATCTCGCCAACCAAACGGTTCACGAAATCCGTTACCGTCCAGTAAGTAGTAGATTGCGATTTGCTTTTGCCCGGTGGCACAAAAATCGCCATCAATTCATACATGCCGTCCGTTTTGAGCGGACGGTCGCCGATGGTGGCAATACGAATATCGGAATTACCGGGATAGATACTACGAATGGTCATACCAACTTCGTCATCACAGCTCTGAACCGCGGGAATCAACGTAGCATTGTCACGTGCGACTTTGAGAGCCGATTTCAGAATCATGAAACCACTCGCGGGCAATCCGACGAACCGAATCGTCACATATGGCTTGGCATCTGCCACGCGCATCACCTCCTGTAAGGAACGTCATTTAGATTATGTGTAATTTTCTACAAGGCACATGTCTGCCAAAAAGTATCTATTACTAGATAGCTACTGGCAGTAGAGCTCGATCATGTGAGCCTGCACCTGGAACAACCGCCCAAATCTGGTCATCCCAACGTCGCGCCTCTTTTTTGATAGCGCTATCACTCATGCCCATACCTACGAGCCATTCATTTGGCGGGTTATCAAACCCAACAAAATGCGCTTCGATGCCTCCGGCACGATTTGGTATGTCTTTGTTGACTAATACAGCTAGTCTCACACTCGCTGCACCTAGATCACGTAGATACCCGCGCACCATCTTGGCTGTTTCGCCCATATCAAGCACATCATCGATGATCACAGCAGGTCGGCCCCGAACATCAGTGTCGGGCGATAAGCCCATCACAATTTCAGCCCTTTCCTTAGCTATGGCATCGTCACTGTAACGAGACGTGGTCATGTAGTCCACCTCAGGATGAAAATCAGGATCCTGACGCGCGATTTCTACCATGAGCTGAGCAGTAAAAGGTATCGCTCCGCGCATTAACGACACAAAAAGAGGGCGCTCACCGCCATCATAGTATGCCGTTATCTCACTAGCTAGTTGTCCGATTCTCTGTTGAACCTGTTCCCGACTGTAAAGCAACTTGTAGTTTTCTATCACATGTTTATTATAACATTTTTATGCATTTATTGCACGTATCGTTATGCTTTCAATGAACACCGGTATATATCATCAAACCCGCAAGCCTAATTGAATTATCATGCCCGCAGAGACTATATGTTATAATATTACGGTATAGATTGTGCCGCGGTGGTGGAATTGGTAGACACGCCAGACTCAAAATCTTGTGAGCTTCATGCTCGTGCCGGTTCAAGTCCGGCCCGCGGTACCAAAAAGTTAGTTAACCGAATCGCTCCTTGGCGATTATTATTTTAGGCAAGAATCATGAGCAATATCAGCACCCACCAGATAATCGAAACATTATCCGCACACACTACGTCACCAGATATGGCCTATGAAGCTTTTGTAGGCCTACGTAGTCGCTATGACGAGCCGTGGCGTCATCACCACGATTTTGAGCATCCTAGGGCCATGTTTGATGAGCTACTGTATCACAAACACCTGGCAAAAGATCTCGGAGCAATCGCCTGGTCGATCATGTATCACGACGCTATATATGACCCTATGGCGACCGGCGGGCGCAATGAGGAGCTCAGCGCACAATTAGCCGAGCGTGAACTACCGCGTATAGCTAGGCCAGAATTATCCCAAACTGTCGCTAGATTTACCCGAGCAACAGCCGATCATCGAGATTCTATTGATGATTCAGATTTCGATTTATTTATGGATTTAGATCTGACCATCTTAGGCGCCAGCCCCAAGCGATATACCCAATATAGCGCCGATATCCGCGCCGAATACGCGCATGTGCCAGATGACACCTACCGCATTGGACGCACGGCAATACTGACTAGCCTCGTCAATCGAATAGGTGAGTCTAGTATATTCAAGACGCCCGAGCTACGGGAAATATACGAATCTCAGGCCCAAGAAAATATAGCCGGCGAACTTAATGCCCTACAAAAACAATGATTGTGTAATATTTGTCCTAATGCCACTATACCTACCTTTTCATCAAGGTATTGTATGACGTTTAAGCTATATATTGTATACTTATCATAGAGTAAATCATGGATCCTAAAACAAATAACGACCGCTACGCACGAAACGCCCAGGCCGGCCGAGATGCCGCTGCCGATGTTGTACGTGGGCAAATAGATTCACTGTATAGCGGTGACCCTCGGGTGACTACACCTACGGCCAGTACCTCTCCACAACAGACTGCCAATGCCTACAAATCACGCACCTCCGACCTAAATGAATACCATAAACAATGGCAAAATTACTATCAAAAATACTACGAACAGTACTATGTCGGCAAGGTTAGCGAGGCCGTCGAGGAACACAAACGCACCGTACAACCCAAAAACGACGCCCAGCAAGAAGAGTTGCATAATCTACGCGAAAAAATCATCGATACCGCCAAAGGCAAAGCCAAAAAAGCTCGCAAAAGTCGACATTTCATACCAATATTTAGTGGCGTAGCCGTCATGCTAATTGTAGCCTTCCTGCAATATAACCAACTGATTTTTGCTAGGGTAGAGGCGTATATCAGCCCCGGTAATATTGATCCTCAAAACATCATCCTCGACCCAACCAACCTAAAAGTCGACCCTGCACCAAAACTCATAATACCCAAAATCAACGTCGATGTACCAGTAATATACGGTGTCGGCAACGATTACAAAAGCCTGATGAGTGCCATGAGCAAAGGTGTAGCGCATTTTTCGATACCCGGCGCTAGCAGTGTACCCGGAGAGCTAGGAAATGTCGTGCTATCTGGTCACAGCAGTAATGATCTTTTCGACACGGGTGATTATAAATTTATCTTTGCGCAGCTCGAAAAAATGAAAAAAGGCGATAATTTCTATATTAATTTCAATTCTACTCGTTATACCTACGTAATCGTCACAAAAAAAGTCGTGCAACCGACAGATGTCAAAGCTTTGCTTGGCTACGACAACAAGCCCTACGTCACACTGATTACCTGTACCCCACTCGGTACTGCGCTTAACCGCCTGCTAGTCATAGCCGAACAAGTATCACCAGACCCATCCAAGGCAAAAGCTCCCGCCGACGCAAACACAGCTACTGATGGCAATGTCGAGATGCCAGGTAACAGCCCAACGGTACTAGAACGATTATTTGGGCGTTAGAGTCTAATCAATGTGCGAGTTAAATCAAACGTGCCATCATCGCTATTTGCTACACTATATAGATATTTACCGTCAGAATCTAGGCTGACATCAAATCCAGGGGCGACAGGTACGAGATCCTGCTGATTAGCACCATCAAACTCATAAGTTCGCAGAGTACCACCGTAACTAGACCATAGCATATATCCGTCAAGCCAATGCAGCGGCTGCAAAGTAGCTTTTCCTGGTTGCGCATTCCAGGTAGTCTCGGTGTATTTTTGGAGCTCCAAATCATAAGTGAAATATCCGCTATGAGTGGCGGCGGTTAAGAATCGACTTGGACCTGCGACCTCTAGACTAACACTATCGGCTGGTACGTCTTTGACATCGAAATTCTTGAAATTACCCGGATCATCAGGGGTGGGTAGCGAACTACCACTTAGTACGACAAATTCATTGCCATGGACAATCCCTAGATAATACACATCAAAGTATCTAGCCATCGCCGCATATAGTACTGATTTATCGGCTGGAAATGTCTTAATCACCACTGGCATCTCGACATTTATGGCTGCATAGCCAACCGAACGCGAGGACATACCCGCGCGATCTGGTACCGATGGCTTGGTAACATAAACAATCGTTTTGCTGTCATACACGACAAAACTCGCGACATTATCGGCTAGTGGTCGTGAAAGAGTCTGCTCGTCTAGATTTATCCTACGAACCATGCCATCACTCAGGGCAAACAGCAAACTACTGCTCGTAGATGCAAATTCCACAACCGAAGGGTTTATCCCATATACGACCGAGAGATTGATCGATTTATCAGGCGAAGCAACATTTAAGAGTATCCACTCCGAAGTCTTTTTGTCGATCATGTGCTTGATGAGTACGGTCTTGCTATCAGAGCTCCAGCCCTCGAGAGCGTAAGTTCCTGTCAAACTACCGGCAATGTTCGTGTAAATACCCTCCGGTATACCCACATTAGCAAAACTTGGCTGATCACCACTCATATTCGCCAATACGAAATCGGGCTTGGTATTATCGGTTTGTAGCAAGATATATTTACCGCCACTCGAAAATAGCGAGCCATCAAGCTTGGGGAATTCACGCAAAGTCTCCGTCTTTAAATCAACAGGTATCAACCTAGCATAATCTAGCCAACCGATCTGACCAGCATGAATCGTAATATCTTTGATCCAAGTACGATAACCATCCTTGTTGAACTCAACATGGTGTTTGCCCTGGCTTACCGAGGCCTTATTTTGGGTACTGCCACTCACTTTTTGACCGTCAAGTATCACATTAGCGCCACTTGGTTTGGAATTAAATTGCAGTAGTCCGCCCTGTTCGAGCTTGCCGTCTTTTTCGTTAAACTGATACCCTAGGGTCACCAGTGTCAAAAGTGCCACTACAACCGTAACGGTTATTGTCATGAAACTATATATAGCAGTTCGCACTATAGTGTGTCTTTGCTGAGATATATGCTTATTTTGCTTTTTACGCATATAATTAATTATAGCGAAGTATTGCAAAATTATCGATGTGCTAATAACATAAGTAGTACAGGTATATAGGGGAAACAAGGTGAGCGACAATATAATAACTATCAACGGGCAGAAGTACGACTCTGTAACGGGTATGCCCATCCATGGCCAAGCCACTGGCGCATCGTACGAACAAGCCAAACCTCAAAATCCAACACACGATATCATACGCAGCAAAACACATCACGTAGCACCGGCGTCCAAAGTGCACGGTAGCGTACAACGCTCAACCACGCTTCGGCGACAATCGGTCCACCGACCACTACCAGCCAAGCACCAAATCAATAATCACGTTCGTGTTAGATCAATGGATATTGCTAGGCCAATCAAAAGCACCAGTATTCACAAGTTTTCACCTCAGCCAGCCGCTCCCGTAGTACGTCACTCCACACCAGATATAGCACCCGTCAAACACCCAGCCGTAGAGCGAGCCCACCAGAAATCAGAGGCCAAGTCCCAACCCCTAACAAACACTATCTCGGCCAGTGATATCAAAGATACAGCCATCCAGAATGCTATCGCCAAAACTAGCAAGCAAAAACCACTCAAAACCAAGTGGTTTGCTCGCCAGCGCGTATTTGCCATGGCGTCATCGGCACTCGCCGTAGTAATCCTGGCTGGATATTTCACTTATCTAAATATTCCATCACTTTCGATGCGCGTAGCTTCATCGCAAGCGGGTGTTAATGCCAGCTTGCCAGGCTATCACCCTAGTGGCTATGCCTTAAACGGTAAAATCACTTATTCAACTGGTAGTGTTGCTGTAAATTACAAAGCCAACGGTGGCGATCAGCATTACACCGTGCGTCAGAGCAAGAGCAATTGGGATAGTACTGCGCTACTTGACGATTACATCAATCCTCGCGCTGGCAGCAACTACGTACCATATACCGAAAACGGCCTGACAATCTATACCTACGACAACAATGCCGCCTGGGTAAATGGTGGCATCCTATACACTATCGAAGGCGACGCGCCACTCAGTAGCACACAAATCAGGCAAATAGCCCTAAGTTTACTCTAAATCAACAAGCAAATTAAATACTCCGGTCACAGACACCGGAGTATTCTCGTACGGTATCAGTAATCGGAGTTAGTCGCCGGATTCTTCGGCACGCCATCGATGATAAGCCTCGACGTGAGGTCCGTGCAAGCCATCCCAACGGATAACTGTCGCAGGCGACTCAAACGTCAACTTGCCGTCATAAAAAACGTTCAATCCAGCCAGTAGGTCATCTGGTGAAGTGAAGCCATCATCACGCCAATCCTGCTCGGGAACATCACCGATAGTACAGTGACGAACGGATGTGATGCTCGCACGGATAGTCGCACTAGTGGGGTCATCCACCGTCCCCCAGTAATAGAGGACTAGTACGCCGCCCTCGGTATAGTCACGGTGCCCCGGACGGATACTGACACACTTGACACCTTCAAAAGCATCTTCGGCCATTTTTTCGGTACCAAGCTCCAAGGCTTGCTGCACTGGGATGAGATCAGTCATACACCATTCTTCCTACTAAAAAAGTGACAAATCTTGCCACCAAGTATAATTATAACATACAGGCCACATTGACTATTGTATAAAATATTGTAATATATAATAAGTTGTCGAAAGTCGACAAGTACCGTATATCAAGAGGTGACTATGGCAAGTCAAGCCCAAAAATGGCGCAAGCAAGCAATCAATGAGGCCTCACAGTTAGTCCGAGATTGGCTAAAAACCAAAGAAGGTACACCAGGAGACTACACGATTGATTACAGTAATGGGCCACAATTTGCATGGATTGTACCGGGACTTGTAACTATCGATTCTAGAGAGATTCCAGTATCGCTCAGCGAATGCGGACACATATGTATGGCTGTGAGCGCGTCGCGGGTAAACTACCTGACCGGCCGAGAACGTCATCTCGGTACTACATATATGCCATTTAGATTAACTGACAGTACGGTTAGTAATCAAATGCTCAGTGTGCTCATCCAGGCTCTGCGAAGTGACCTCGGTATCACTGACGACTAATTCAACCAAGCCCTACCACATGGTAGGGCAGTTTAATTTCATAACATCTGATATAATACTGTCAATGATACGAACTCGATTTGCACCTAGCCCCACGGGGTATATACACGTCGGCAATGTCCGGGCAGCACTCTTTCCGTGGCTGCTTGCCCGCCAGCAGGGTGGTAAATTTATCTTGCGCATCGAAGACACCGATCAAGCTCGATTCGTAGAGGGCGCAACCGATTTAATCCTAGACACTCTCGACTGGCTTGGCCTAGACTGGGACGAAGGTCCACGTGTTGGCGGCGACCACGGGCCGTATTTTCAGACTGAACGCCGCGATATTTACAAAGAGTGGGCCCAAAAACTCATTGAGCGCGGGCTAGCTTATGCCGACCCCTACACTCCCGAAGAAGTCCAGGGTTTCCGCGAAGAAGCTAGGGCAAACAAAAAACCATTTCTCTATCGTAATTATCGACCTGAAAACCCACCTGTTTGGGATGGTACTCAACCACTACGATTCAAAGTGACGAATATCAAACGCTACACCTGGAACGACCCGGTGATGGGCGAGCTCAGCGCCGGCGAAGAAGTATTAGATGATTTTATCCTCATCAAATCCGACGGCTTGCCGACCTATAATTTCGCTCATATCGTCGATGATTACGAGATGGGAGTCACACATGTCGTCCGCGGGCTAGAATATATATCTAGCATCCCACGCTATTTGTCGCTCTACGATGCCCTAAAAATCACCCCGCCAGTGCTGGCGTGCCTGCCACACATCATGGCGCCCGATGGCAAGAAAAAGCTCGGCAAACGCGATGGCGCCAAAAGCGTGACCGATTACCGCACCGATGGCATATTACCCGAGACAATGCTTAATTTCCTAGCTAGCATGGGCTGGAACGACGGCACCGAGCAAGAGATCTTTAGCCGAGAAGAACTTATCGAAAAATTCAGCCTCGAACGCGTCCAGCGCAGTGGCGCGAGGTTCGACGAACAACGCCTCCTATGGCTCAATGGCCAGTGGATACGCCGACTAAGCCTCGATGACCTATATAGCCGTGTCGAGAAATATTGGCCCGAGGCCGCCAAGCAGGCAGATGAAGACGATCGCCGAGCAGTCCTAGCCCTAGTACAAGATAGACTCAAAACCCTAGCCGAGTTACCGCTACTAACCACATATTTCTTTGCCGAGCCTACGCCCGACTGGTCTATGATAGACGGCAACAAACAGCTCAAAAAACTCAGCCGCTCCGAGCATATCGAGCTACTCCAAGCAGCCCTAAACGCTCTAGAATCTAGCGATTTTACAGCCGAATCCCTGCAAGATACGCTCAATAATCTGCTAGAAACTACTGGTCAAAAACCAGGTGTGCTATTTAGCTTAATTCGTTTTGCCATCACCTGGGCACCATTCAGCCCTGGACTGCCCGAAACCATGGCCGTTCTTGGCCGCGACCGCACCCTAAATCGCCTAAAAACTGCCATCAATAACTCTTAATCCACTGTTATACTGGCATCAAACCTGCTACAATAGTGCTAACGCTATGAGAATATCTAGCCGGAGTTTTTGGGGTAAATTTAAGAGGTGGGATAAAATACACCATGTTAAAATTGTCTCGCTTATCGTCGCAGGCCTAGTGCTCGCCACCGTCATAGCCGTAGCAGCTATATTTTACACGCACCCCGAGCCAGCGGTCGTAACATACAAAAAACCCATACCCGCCAAACCTACGCCACCGCCCGTCAAATACTATTCACCGCTAACTGGACTCGAAGTACCCGATAAGGCCACGACCGAACTGCCAGTAACAGGTGTAATGATCGAAAACAGTCCCGATGCTCGACCGCAATCTGGGCTCAAAGACGGTGGTATAATCTACGAAGCAATTGCCGAAGGTGGAATAACACGATTTTTGGTGCTCTACCAAGAAAAAGTCCCCGCACTCATCGGTCCAGTCCGTAGTCTACGCCTCTACGACATAGATTGGTTTGCGCCATACCAAGCCTCGATAGCCCACGTCGGCGGTAGCTACAATGCGCTCAAACAAGTCCGCAATGGCGCATATCGTGACATCGATCAATTCTTTAACGGTAGCTATTACTGGCGATCTACCGACAGATACGCACCGCACAATGTCTACACATCCAATAAGCGCCTGAGTGCTCTCAACAAAGCCAGGGGTTACAATTCATCGGTCTTCACAGCCTGGCCACGCAAAGACGACGCACCAACAGCCAAAATTACCGCCACCGATATCACTACCAAGCTCAGTAGTGTGACCTATAACGGATTCTACAAATATAACGCCAAAACCAATTCCTACACGCGCTATCAAGCCAATGCCGTGCACAAAGACCGCGAGGGTGGGGCAATCACGCCCAAAGTCGTCATAGCTATGAAAGTCAACGAATCCACAGTCATGGAAGACGGCTATCGACAAAAAATCCAAACATCGGGCAGTGGTAAAGCCTATATATTCCAGGATGGAACCGAACAAACAGTAACTTGGTCCAAGAAAAACAGCGGAGCCAATCTAGTATTTACAGACAGCGATGGCAAAGAAATAGCGCTAAATCGCGGCCAGGTATGGATTGCCGCAGTGCCAAACGGTTACGGAGGAGTATCATGGACACCAGCGAAATAGAAATTGTATCAAACACCCCCAAACGTGCGAGTTATTACGACAAGTTCAAAACTCGCGCCTACACGCTAATCACCCTACTGGAATTCACTATAATTTTTGCACTAGGGTTTCTATTCGAAATAACCGGGATCACGCACCTAGGTTGGATTTATTTCTCACTTACTAGCTTAATCGTCTCGTCGCTAGTCAGCGGCCTGACAGTCCTAGCTCTCAAGCATATCCTAGCGCCTTTTCGCGATCTGCTACAAGCCGTCATTGTAGCATCAGGCGAATCAACCAAAGTCAAACCGCCAAACCCTGCCAAATATGCCAGCCGCAAAGATGGATTCAAAGAGATTATCCAAACAGTTTTTGATTTATCACTCAAAGACATTCAAGAAGACAAAGACCCAGTCCTCAGCGACGACATACAAACAGGTCTCAATAACACCTCGACCGGCATAATCATCCTCGATCACGACAAAAACGTCATCTACCACAACAGTGTCGCACCAATCAAACGCGACATCGACAACAAACCAGTAGTCGATTTGATCTTTCCAGATTACGATACTCTCGACAATTGGCTCGACAAAGTAGCCACCAATAAGGTCCGCGACGAAAAACGCTGGCGACGCCTGTCCGATAGGCTACCTGGCGACAAAGAGCGTCGCATGTTTGACGTCATCGCCAACTACCAAAAAAACAGCTCAGCCGAAACCGTCATAACTCTTATCGAAGAAACCAGCAAATACCAGCCCGAGGAAGACGAGCTAGATTTTATCGCTTTTGCAGCCCACGAACTACGCGGTCCAATCACTGTGATTCGCGGCTATATCGACGTCATCAACGACGAACTTCACGACCAATTTGCTCCCGACCAAGCTGAGCTGATGCAGCGCCTACTCGTGGCGTCGAACAGATTATCTAGCTACGTCAACAACATCCTTAACGCCTCGCGTTATGACCGTAAGCACCTCAAACTCCACCTCCAAGAAGAAACAATCAACAGTATCTATGATATTGTGTCCGACGACATGCAGATGCGCGCTCGCGCCCAAAACAGGGTACTAGCAGTCGATATTCCAAGCCAACTGCCGACGGTAGCCGCCGATCCGAATGCCGTCAGCGAGGTTTTCAGCAACCTCATCGACAACGCCATCAAATACAGCAACGAAGGTGGGCTAGTACACGTCACGGCCAAAGCCATACCTGGATTTGTCGAAATATCCGTCTCAGACAGGGGAATTGGCATGCCAAGCAATGTCCTGCCGAATCTTTTTCATAAATTTTATCGCTCACATCGTAGCCGCGAAACCGTCTCGGGCACTGGCATTGGCCTATATATCTGCAAGGCAATAGTTAGCTCATGTGGCGGTACAGTATCAGCCCGTAGCGTCGAAAACGAGGGCTCGACATTCACATTTACTCTGCCTATCTACGATAGTGTGGCCACCAAGCTCGATAGCGACGACATGCACAACAATGTCTCGCTCATATCGCACGGCGGCGGCTGGATCAATAACCACTCCATGCGCCGCAACTAACCGCCCAAGCATAAGGATATCCCTAGCAATATCCTAGCGTTCGTATTAGAATATATCTATGGCAATAAAATCAATTTTGATAGTGGAGGATGATCGATTTATCGGCGAGATGTACGTTCGTAGCCTCAAAAAAGCCGGTTATTCTGTCGACTGGATGGTTGGCGGCAACGACGGTCTCATCGCCGCTCGCAACAAAGAATACGATCTAATGCTACTCGATGTCATGCTCCCCGAAAGGCGCGGCAACGAAATCCTAGCGGCACTCCGCGGCAAAGAAGACCTCATCCCGAATACCAAAGTATTAGTTCTCACTAATTTCGAGCAAGACGACGAATCTCGTATCGCCATGGAAAACCACGCCGACGGCTACCTAATCAAGGCCGACATCACACCCAAACGTCTACTAGAAGTCATCGCAAAACTCACATAAACACTATACAACCTCTGTTAATTGTGTTAAGGTATAGAGTGAGTGATACTGAAAAATACGGACTCATCTGGATCCTTCGGACCAGATAAGCCCTAACTTTTCTCGGAATAGCGCAAAAAAATGTAAACACTTTTTTGCCGCTTTTCACTCGAAAAGCGGCCTTATCGTCTAACGGTTAGGACATCAGGTTCTCATCCTGGCAATCCGGGTTCGATTCCCGGTAAGGTCACCAAGAAAAATACCTATCTTCGGATGGGTATTTTTCTTGGTTGATGCTCACGCGGTGAGTTGAAACCGGACAGTGGCGCGAAGCGACACGTAATCCGGGTTGGGTGTAGTGAACGAAGCGAAGAAAAGCGCGTAGCATTTTTCTGAGCGAGTGAACGGAGGAGGCGAAGCCGATGTCCCGGTCGGATAATTAATTCGATACTACACCATATTTTCACTCTTTCCAGGGAGTACCCCTGGAAAGATACAATAATCCTAGTAATTTACAGTTTTCATGTTATAATTATGCATACTTTCGCCCGCATCAATTGAGGGTGAGAGTCGTTCCTGTACGTGCAACCGAGAGGATGGACTATGGCCGAGGGCGATGGACCTTTCGTCTTTATCATATTCGTCGTTCTAATCGCATTTGGTGGCTTGATGTTAGTCCTAAATGGCAATTACCAATCCGATATCCAGCGAGCGGCTAATACGCAGGGTATCGAAATCACCATCAGTGACAACGGCAATGTCATCACCACCAAAAAGCCGTGCGTCATAGGACTAAGCCTACAAGATGGCAAGCTAGTGGTAAACGACCGTGCGGAAGTAGAATCCAATGGCGTTGTCGCCACCAAGGACAAGATCCTAGAGCTCTGCAACAGCTAAGCACGTCGCAATACGCCTCCGACATATATCGTCGGAGGTTTTAATTAATCAATTACGTATCGCACCTATACTTGACAATTCTAGAATATATATCATTATTATAGTATGTATAATATACGTCGACAGCTCGACCCCGATGGGACTCTACCAAATGTAAGTCTCGATATAGTGGGCAAACATAGCTCGGAGTTTGAGTTTCCTTTTGATTATGAAAACATAGACATATACGAATCAGGTGACAAAATAGGCGACTGCAATCTAGTCTCTGAACGTCGCGGATCAGCGCGCATAGCCCACTTCGATGGTATCGAAATAGCCGAGCGAGCCCGCGGACGCGGAGCTGGACTAGCCACATACGTGCTGGCCATCGAGCTATCGCATTCACGTGGCTATAATTTCGAGACCCAAAACTGGGAACTAACTAGCTACTCTAAACAGGTCTGGGAACGACTAGCCCAAGCTGGTATAGCCGAAGTAATCGAACCATTCACGCCGTCGAACAAACACGGCAAATCAGACCGCTTCGTCGGTCGCTACCGCGTACCGATACTACGATAACTCGTAGCCAAAAATCGCCGCACAGACGGTGTAACAAGTGTGTCGATGGGTAGGTGATTAGCCAACCGCTGGCGAACCTCGGTCGAGCTTGCACCACAATCTGTGATACTAATCGGTGTCACGTTTTCGGGCAAATCATGTAATTCATGCCCAGTACGCTCAACTATAATCATCTGCGTATTGTCACGTAGCCACTGGCCGCCATGCCAATCAGGCATAGTCTCGTACGAATCCGAGCCATAAACCCATATAAAATTCCGATCAGGATATTCTTCGTTGAATCGATGCACGGTATCATAAGTTTCGACATTACCATCGGTCTCGAGCTCACTGGTATTTATCGCAATTCGCACCGTCCGAGCCACTACATCGCTAGCTAGGGCGCGCAACATCGCAACACGCTGCTCGGGAGCAAGGCCAATAGATTTATCAGTACGCTCACCACTAGGCAGTAGCCATACATCGGCATCTATCTCGGCCGCGTGATCTACGCAGGCTTGTAATATCTCTTGGTGCGCCACGGTAGGGGGATTAAACGCCCCGCCATATATTATTGTGTCTTTGATTTTTTCTGTCATAGCTTGTTACCTTTTATTAAGTGTTGTATATACACTAACTCAATAATAGCACGTTCAGCCGTAAATAAAAAGCCTAAGCCACTGCCTATTGACTTTTTATATAACTTATGTTAATATGATATAGTCGCAATCCTGCGGCAAACGAGCTACGGCTCGACCATCCTGATGGGGAAAACCCAAGTGAAGGAGCACCTACCATGGCACTCAAACGCGACGCAAACGGCAAGCCGATGAACGGCGTGAACGGCGCTCAGGTCATCGTGACCCCGGCTCAGGCCGACGCCCAGCAGTACCACGAAGGCTGCGAGATGGCCATCGCGGGCGGGGTAACGATAGAGCTGCCGCAAGGTCGGGGC
>CAZJFK010000013.1:0-23212 GCA_964545515.1 uncultured Candidatus Saccharibacteria bacterium
CAAAATTATCGAGGGTGTATTTGATGGCCAGGTCATGGTTGGCCCTGATGGCAAAAACTATCCAGTACCCGCCAATTACGCCTCTAAATCCAAGCTACTCGAAGGCGACGTACTAAAACTAACCATCGCCGATGATGGCAGCTTCATCTACAAGCAAATTGGTCCAATTGAGCGCAAACAAATCATCGGTACCTTGGTACAACACGATGGTGTCTACTATGTCGAAGCAAACGGCAACGAATACCGAATCCTACTAGCTAGCGTGACGTTTTTCCACCTACGCGAGGGCGATCAAGTAACTATTATCGTACCAAACGACAGCACCGACGCCGAATGGGCAGCCGTCGAAGCTCCACTTTAAGCCATATATAAATAACAACGCCGCATGTGCGATATTTGTCGTACAATATATCTATAATGGTGAGAGATGATAAACCCAGCGGCCGCTTGGCGTTATACCGTAAATACCGTAGTCGAACGCTTGATGAAATAATCGGGCAAAGGCACATTACAGACGTCCTAAGGCGAGCTATTGAAAAAGGTAGTGTGTCACACGCTTATCTACTTACTGGGCCCAGGGGGGTCGGCAAAACGTCTGTGGCGCGCATTATCGCTCACGAAATCAACAAGATACCATACAGTGGCGAAGATAACGACCTAGATATCATCGAAATTGACGCCGCCAGCAACAATGGCGTCGAAGATATCCGCGACCTCCGCGACAAGGTAAATATCGCGCCGACCGCACACGAATACAAGATTTATATTATCGACGAGGTTCACATGCTCAGTAAGGCGGCCTTCAATGCGCTACTCAAAACCTTGGAGGAACCGCCAGCTCACGTCGTATTTATCCTAGCTACCACCGATTTACACAAACTACCCGACACGGTAATTAGCCGCACTCAACATTTTTCGTTTCATCTGATACCAACTAGTGAGCTCCAAGGCCATTTGGCAACGATAGCCAAGGCTGAGAACATCAAAATCAGTAATGACGCCCTAAATTCCATCGCTACGCGCGGCAAAGGCAGTTTTCGCGATGCCATAACTCTACTAGATCAGTTATCGAGCGTGACAGACGGCGAAGAAATATCAGTAGGAGTAATCGAAAATCTCCTAGGATTAGCCCCAACAAGTGTTATCGAAAGTATTCTAACGGCCATAGATAACGGAGAGCGATCAGATATTGTATCAATACTAGACCAACTAGAGGCCGATGGCGTGTCATTTACTGGATTTTTGGATCAATTAATTTTAGCCGTACGTAATGACCTAGTAGATAATCCCGAGCGAACCGAACTATTTGGCCAATTAATTAGCCTAGGGCAACCCCAAGCTCCTTGGTCAAGCCTGCTAGTCGTATTGCTAAATAGTTGCCCAGAGTTGCAACCTGCCGCCATCAGGCCAAGGGTAGCTCCACCCAAAAACACCACAGACAGCCCAGCTAAACCTGAATCTAAGGTCGAAAAAGCGGCCGAAAAGCCAGAAAAACTAGAACCAGAAGCCCCAAAAACACCGAAAACTGCACCAAAATTGAAAAAAACGGCGAGTGCTGATTTTGACTGGGAAGTCGTCAAAAAATACGCTGGTGATAAATTTACTGGTCTATCAACCGTCCTATCTAAATGTGAAGTTGTAAATGATGATGGGACTCTGACTATCTATGCCGTAAATAAATTCAACAAAACCAAGCTAGACCAAACAAAATATCTGACCCAACTCCAAGAATCATTGATAAATTCTGGCTATCCAGACCTCACTATCGAGACCTTGCCGTCTAGAAAACCCTCGTCAGACGAGAGAATTGCATCAATTGCTGCTATTATGGGTGGAGGAGAGGAAATATCGTTGGAGTAGCATATGCCGGATAATAAACTTTCGCCCAAAGTTCCACCGCAAAACCTAGATGCCGAAAAAAGCCTACTGGGCGCTGTTTTGATTAACGAAGACACTTTGGCCGATATAACGGAGATGGTCAAAGCTCGTGATTTCTATGATGAACGTCACGAGATGATATTTGACGCCATGCTCAAACTTTTTGAACAGCATAAACCAGTTGATTTGCTGACTCTAACAACTCAGCTTAAAAAGAAAAAGCAGCTACAAGATGTTGGTGGAGCTGCATATCTGGCCGAGCTTACCAATTATGTCCCGACGGCCGCCCACGCCACAGCTTACGCTGAAATCGTGGCACAATCTGCCATCAGGAGGCGTTTAATCAAAGCTAGCGGAGATATCTCTGAACTTGGTTATAACGATGAATTTAATGTCCAAGAATTACTCGAAAAAGCCGAGTCCGAGCTGTTTAATGTCAGTGACCAAAGCCTCAAACAAGACCTAGTCAGCATCGAAGAAGTACTCGACCAAAGTTTTGATAGGTTAGAGGAATTACATCGCAGCAAAGGTGCACTTAGGGGTATCAAGACTGGCTACCGAGACCTCGACAAGATGACTGCCGGACTACAAAAAAGTGATCTACTAATCCTAGCTGCTCGACCGGCCATGGGTAAAACTACACTAGTGACCAACCTCGCGTACAATGTTGCCACCATCAATAAGCAAGCCGTGCTGTTTTTTAGCCTTGAGATGAGCAAGGAACAGCTAATTGATAGGATGATTTCCGATGTCAGTGGCGTCGATTCATGGAAAATACGTACCGGTAATCTCAGCGAGGAAGATTTTGCAAAAATATCCGACGCCATGGCCGAAATGAGCGAGGCGCCAATCTATATAGACGACACTCCAGGTGTCACCGTCCTAGAAATGCGCACCAAAGCTCGTCGCGCCGCCCATCAACAACCACTGGGTCTGATTATCGTCGACTATCTACAGCTTATCCAAGGTAGCGGATCAAGCCGTAGCGACGGCAATCGAGTGCAGGAAGTTAGTGAAATCAGTCGCGGCTTGAAACTGCTAGCTCGAGAGCTAAACGTACCAGTTATTGCCCTAAGTCAGCTATCGCGTACTGTCGAATCACGTACTCCTCAAGTGCCACAGCTGGCCGACCTGCGTGAATCCGGATCCATAGAGCAGGATGCTGATATCGTGATGTTTATTTATCGTGAAGCATACTACAACCCAGACACTGATCGCGAAAATATTACTGACCTAATCATCGCTAAGCACCGTAACGGACCAACGGGCAGAGTAGAGCTATACTTCCACCCAGAACGCCTACGTTTCATGTCACTCGACAAACAACATAACGATCAATATCCCGTATAACTCTCGTGGTATAATCATATATATGGCAAAAAGCCTTGTATCACGCTTCTATACATATAAATACAGGTATCAAATAGGATATGCCGCAATTGGCGTGGTTTTTGTAGCTCTACTTTTTGTAGCCGGAGCCTACGTACCTGGTGGCCTAACAGGGCAAGAGACTGCACAATTCGTAAAAACCGCCTCTATTGACCTACAAGACACTCCATCGCTGGCTGTACCAAATATACCTTTTTATGCGCTTCAGAGATTTGCTCTCAATACACTAGGCACTACGGCCTTCGCATTCAAATTGCCAGCACTATTTTTTGCATTTCTATCTGGGGTCGGCGCCATACTACTTCTGAGGTTGTGGTTTAGGCAAAATATAGCAGTTCTTGCCACCGTTATTATGATTACAACCGGGCAGTTTCTATATATAGCTCAATCTGGTACTGCCGAGATTATGTACGTTTTTTGGTCAATCTGGATATTACTCATCGCCTCGATGGTTACACATTCACAAAAAAACCGCTCACTATGGAAAACTCTGCTAGTTATATCGGCGCCACTGAGTCTCTATACTCCACTAAGTATTTACCTGGTCCTTGCAGTTATAGTCGCAGGATTACTACACCCACATATTAGACACGTAGTCAGAAAAACGCCAGTCGCTCAATTCATTATATTCGCCATAGCGGGCGTAACACTACTATCACCTCTGGCTTTTCTGGTGGCATCTACACCGAGTTTAGGCCTTACTTTGCTGGGAATCCCATCAGACTGGCCTCCTGACATATCAGCAAATATATCTAGTGTGCTGAGCCAATACCTAGATTTCGCCAACCCTATGGGCGGCATAACTATGACACCGGTGCTCGACCTAGGCTCAATTATTCTGGTACTAGTCGGTTTGGTCCGCTTATACACTATTCGCTACACAGCCCGAAGCTATACATTGACGGCTTGGACGGCCCTGCTGACAGTTATTATGCTATTCAATCCGACACTAGCAATTATATTATTCGTGCCCCTGCTACTACTGCTTGCAAACGGTATTAATTATCTACTACATTCCTGGTACCGACTATTTCCGTTTAATCCATACGCCAGATTCGCCGGCATTATACCAATCGGTATACTCGTCCTGAGCCTAGTAACAGCGGGTGGATACAGGTATTTCGACGGTTATAGCTACGACCCAAGTACGGTAAATGCGTTTAGTAACGACCTACCATTATTTAATAAAATGATGCCCGAGAATAAACTAAAGACGTTGGTCGTTAGCCCTAATGAAGCGGAATTTTATTTCGCCGTGACTCACTTGGACGGCGAAGACATCACCATCCTAACTAGCCAACCAACCGATGGATCTACACACTTTGCCGCCACCAGGAGAGCGCATTACAGTGTAGTCAACAAAACTCCAACCTCTATCGTCACCACCAACCGCTACGCGGCGGCCGACAGATTCTATATCTATAAAAATTAGTCAAATTTATAGTATAATTAATATAATTAGTAAGGGAGAATATCATGGCTTTTGACCAAATGAAAATGCTGAACGACCTGCGTAAAGCGCAAAAAGAATTGAAGAAACAAAAAGTTGTAGTTGTCGCTGGTGGCGAGGACGATGATCCGGCTGTCGAGATTACAATCAACGGTGAGTTAAAAGTAGAAAAAGTCAAAATCAACCCAGAGTACGTTGATCTAGACGATATTGAAGAACTCGAAAACAACATCGAAGTTGCAATTCGTGACGGTATGCAAAAAGCCCAAGAAATCGCGGCCGCTAAGATGCAGCCACTCATGGGTGGACTTGGCAAACTAGGACTCTAAGCTCGTGAGCAGCCTGCTGCCAAAGGCCTTGCTAGACCTAATAGATAACCTTGGGTCACTGCCCGGCGTCGGTGCCCGTACAGCCGAACGCTATGCTTACTATTTGTTAAAGGCAAATCCCAGAGTATCGGCCAGGTTAGCCGACAGCCTGAATGATCTGCACTCGCGAGTCAAAAGCTGCCCGGTGACGTTCGCCCTAATCGACGCTAGTGAAGACATATCTCCGCTATATAGCGATCCTGCCCGCGACAAATCTACCATTGCCGTAGTCGAAGAACCACTAGATATAATCGCTATTGAGCGTACTGGGCAGTATAATGGCACCTACCATGTGCTCGGTGGGGCAATTAGCCCAATCGACGGCATCGGCCCCGAGCAGCTACATATAGCTGAGTTAGTGAAACGAGTAACTAATGATGACGTCCAAGAAATAATTATCGCTACCAATGCCAGCGTAGAAGGTGAATCGACGGCGCTATTTTTGCAAAAATACCTCCGCGACAAAGACATCGACGTCAAGCTAACGCGCCCAGCCCGCGGCCTACCAGTGGGACTCGACCTAGAATACGCCGACCAAATTACACTAGGCAAGGCCTTTGAAGGCCGCCAGATACTCTAACCAAATTAAAATAGATACCTATAAAGGTATCTATTTTGAGGTTTTAGCCTTATTTTCATGCTCCGCGACGTGAGCGATAGACATGTATAGCAGTTGGAATACCCGCAAGTACCATGCATAGTAGCGCCGCAGGTAATGTCATCCATAGAATCAACCCCACCAACATACCTACGCCGGAACCCATTAATACGGCCAGTACATAACACCCGAAGACACCGAGTATATTATCGATACCCATATCTGATATCGCAAACTGAGCGACGCATATTGCGGCCACTACACCAACGAGTACCGCAACCGCAAAAACCAAAGCAGGAGGATGAGAACCAGACGCGTTTATATACTCAAAGTAGCGTGCCGACCAATCGAGCAGACTTGTTAACATTTTCACCTCTCAAAGAGCGAATCGAATACGATTTATTATGCTGTATAGTAACATAGTATTATACTTACGTCAATGTACGTGCGCCCAATAGCCAAGCCGAGTGTCATCTGTTACAATAAACATGATGTTTGAACAAGCAAAAACACTTATTGATAAAGCTCAAAAAATCGTAATTATCCAAGCCGAAAACCCCGACGGAGATAGTGTCGGTAGCTCAATAGCGCTCGAAGAAATCCTGGGCGACTATGGCAAAGATGTTTCAATGTACTGCCCAGTAGATACACCTAAATATCTGCGCTACATAACGGGCTGGGATAGAGTAGTTAATGATTTTGATACCGAAGCCGACCTAGCCATAATCGTCGATACATCAGCCGATGTACTACTTGGCAAAGTACTGGACACACCCGGCGTGCGACACTTCCTAGAATCGCACCCGGTAGTCGTATTCGATCATCATCTGACCGAATCAAATCTAAGCTTTGAGCACCTACTAATATCAAGCGACGCCGTAGCCACGGGCGAACTACTTTTTGACTTCGCCCAGTCGGTTAATCTACCGGTCAATGAACGAGCCGCCGAGTGCATGATGGTAGCCATAATGAGTGACAGCCTAGGCCTAACAACTCAAAACGTCTCGGCCCATACGTTTGAGGTATGCGCCGGGTTAATAGAGCACGGTGCTAAAAACTACGAGATTGAAAATCGTCGCCGCGAATTCATGAAGAAATCACCCGAAATACTGCAATACAAAGGTGAGCTAATTAGCCGTATCGAATATAGTCTAGACGGCAAGCTGGCCACCGTACACATCCCATGGGACGATATCCAAAAATACAGTGACCAATACAACCCGAGCGTGCTGGTACTCGATGAAATGCGCCTAGTCGAGGGCGTCGAAGTAGCCGTGGCTATCAAAACCTACCCAGATGGCCGACTAACTGGCAAACTTCGCAGCAACATACCCGTATCCGAGACCATTGCTGGCTATTTCGGCGGTGGTGGACACCCATACGCAGCTGGATTTCGGGTTTATGAATCTTATGACAAAATCATGCAAGAGCTAGTCGAGGCAAGCGACAAAGCCCTGCACCGGCAAGGCACCGAATCATGACAGTTCAGCTACATAACACCCTAACACGTGAGATAGACGGCCTAAAACCACTAAGTGGCAACAAGATCAGCCTCTACACCTGCGGGCTAACAGTTTATAGCCAGCCGCATATTGGCAACTGGGTGGCTTATATTTACTGGGACATTCTAGTCCGCACTCTACGAGCCAGCGGTTACGATGTGACTCGCGTACAAAACATCACTGACGTAGGCCATCTTACCAGCGACGAGGATGCCGGTGAAGATAAAATGCAAAAAGGCGCCCTACGCGAAGGCGTAACGGCCTGGCAAGTTGCCGACAAATACATAGCCATAGCCGATGATGAAGCTTATAACCAATTACAACTGATTCGGCCAGACCATATGCCTCGTGCCACTGAATATATTCCGCAACAAATCTCGTTTGTCCAAGAACTCGATAGTAAAGGCTATGTGTATACAATCGACGACGGCGTTTATTTTGACACCAGCAAACTACCAAACTATGGCGAACTAGCAAAACTCGACATAGCCGGACTACAATTTGGTGCTCGTGTCGAAGACACTGGTAAAAAAAACCCAACTGATTTTGCGGTCTGGAAATTTAGCAATCCCGATGAAAAGCGCGATATGGAATGGGACAGCCCCTGGGGTGTCGGTTTTCCTGGCTGGCACCTAGAATGTAGCGTTATGGCACGTGAGCTATTAGGCGACCAAATCGATATACACACTGGCGGTATCGACCATATCCCAGTGCACCACACCAATGAAATCGCTCAGACCGAAGCCGTTACTGGCAAGCATCCTTTTAGTAATATATGGCTGCACGCCAATCATATTAAGGTAGACGGCACCAAGATGAGTAAAAGCCTCGGCAATATATATACACTGCAAGACATCAAGGACAAAGGCTACGACCTACAAGCATTTAAACTATTGGTGTTGAGTAAACATTACAGTACAGAGGGAAACTTCACCTGGGATAATTTAGCTGCCGCTCAAAACCGTTTAAATAACTGGAAAACAACCGCTAATCTCGTCCATCAAAGTACAGTCGATTATGGATTAACCGAAGACGCATTTAGCGACTACCTAGAGCCACTGATGTCTAGCCTTCAAAACGACCTAGATACTCCATCGGCTCTGGCTTATATCGACAGTAAGTTTAGCGAGGCTCATGCTGAGTCAAATAATTCAGAGCGTAATTTTACACTACTTGCGACTCTAGTCGACAACATAAATACGCTACTCGGAATCAACCTCTCGAATGACGATATAACAAGCGATCAGCATAAGCTAATCGAAGACCGTGAGTCTGCACGCGAGGCAAAAGACTGGAACAAGTCTGATGAAATCCGCGACGAACTTCTGGCTCAAAATATTGCAGTCCGCGACACCCAAGGCGGCACGATCTGGGAACGAATAAATTAAATACTTTCTTTGATTTTCTTCACGAAATTAGTAATAGGCTTACTATCACTCGATGGGGCTTCTTTGTCCTTAGTTCTAGCGAAATAATCTTCTAGTAGAACCTTGATGATACCAGCTATTGGTATAGAGATAATACCTCCTAAAATCCCGAAAAGATAAATACCTATTGTCACCGAGACTAATACGGCTAGGGCAGATAATTCCACCGTCTTGGACTGGACAACTGGCGATATAAAATTGTTTTCAATTTGCTGGTAAACGACGAAATAAACGGCAAAAATAAGCGCAGCCGTTAGGTCGTTAAATGCTAGCAGTAGACATATCAACACTCCACCAATTGTGGCGCCAAACATTGGAATCAGTGACAACACAAAAGCGATTGCTGCCGAAGGCAAAGCCAAATTATGCGGTACATTAAATATAAAGCTGAGGACGAATACTGTAATAGCCGTAAAGAGCGCACCTATACCTGAAACAGTTAATTGACCAGTTACATAGCCTGTGACTACGTTATACATTTTGACTAACAGTGTTTTGTGCTCACGAAGACGTTTTTTGTTGTCATAAACAGACCACAACACTTCCAGCCACCTTGGTGCTTCAACTAACATCAAAAAGGAAATCACCAAGACTAAAAAGGCACCCGTCAGGAAATTGACTAGTGATCCAACACTTGAAACAAAGTGATTACCTATATCGCCAGCCCATGAAGCGGCACTTGATTTAACCGATTCCAAGGCTTGATCTACCTGAGTCTCTAAGCCGTAGTGCTGAACCAGCTTGTGCAAGCCCTCCCATTGACCCTGAACTCTGTCTACGACATCAGGAACCGTAGCCACGACCTTGGCGGTCTGCTGAACAATCGGCGGAACAACTAGTGATAAAAAGGCACCCAAAAACCCAACAACCAAGATAAATGCTATCGCCGTGCCACCAACCCGGCTTTTGCCCGGCAGACGACTAGCGAGTGCACTTACTGGTCGATTAAGCGCCAAGGCCAAGAAAAAGGCTATACCGATGATAATCAGCGCAGTCCTCGCGCTATATATTATCAAACCAGCCAAAACGAAGCCGATAACTACCAACCAAAAGCGGACAAATGTATTCGTATCAACATCAATTCTAACCTTCATTGTTTTTAGTATAACCAATCATCCACAGTTTGACTAGTTATTTTAGATACCGTTATACCCTGCATAAACTCATTGATTTATTAGATATTTTATTGATAAGTGATAAAATATAATAGAGGTAAGTTCAATGTCAGAGATACCGAACTACACAGTCGATTACGACGATAGTCACCTAAACTACGAACAAAAAATCGTTGATTTTTTTGAGCAAAATCATCCAGATGTATCACTTCCTCAACGCACAATAGATATTATAGTTCCCGCTCTAAATTACCTATATTACACATATGGAGAGGGCCAGACAGATCACACTCGCAGAGTGTACCACAACGATGAACATGCCTTTGAAGTGCTTGACAGGGGTACGGCATGGCTAAAACGTTTCCAGGAACAGTTTGGCGTAACTTTCAAGAATGAGGATTACGAGATTATAGCTATCGCAGCGGCCTATCACGATATCGTCATAGGTGCCAAAGACGAATCAACTAGCGATGAATCATTGAGCGCCCAAGTGGCTGTCGATGTCATGCGCGAATCACCAATCCAATTTGGCGCCAAAATGCGACGCCGTGTCAGGCGAGCGATAGAATCAACCACTGTCGAATATCGTGACGGCAATGTATTCCAGACAGAAGTCCTCAAAGGCAAACCTGATTTTACCGCTGTCGCCATAGCCCTGGCGGATTCTAGCGCCGTACTAACCGAAGATGAAGACAAAATCATCGAACATGTCAGTAAGCTTGCTATGGAACATATCCCTGCTAATTCCGATGATACCCTGGTAATTACAGATTCCGTCATGAAAATACTCGAAAACGAAGAGAAATTTGTCGATCAACGCCTACAAGATTTTCAAAAATACATAGAATTTCTAACTAATGACCCAGACAAGGCAAAAAATATAATTGATCAATATTTCGATAATCGGCGCGAGCATATCCTAAATTTCACTAGGCGAATCGACGGCAATCTAGAAGAAATCAGGCAAACCGTTAATGATTCCCTAAATGATTCCAAAGAAGCCACCGAGCGTATTGCCACCAAGATCTATCAAGGTATACTGCGTGGCTTGAAATGGCTACCACCAACTGATTAGATTGATAGTAATCGCTATTTAATGTATAGTATTGGCATGAGTGCAACCACCCAAAAAGTCGGTAGTATTGATAGCGCGACTGATATCCTAGGCAACAAATGGACACCGAAGTTATTAAGATTCTTCCTCAACGAAGAGTCAGTGCGTTTTTGCCAAATTCAAGACAAAGTCGGCGGCATCAATCCCCGTACACTATGCGCCAGACTAGACGAGCTCGAAGACGGCGGTATTATAGTCAAAGAATCGACCGACGGCAGCTCGAGATGTGAATATAAACTTACGGCCAAAGGTCGCGAGCTATTACCAATACTACAATCCATGCAAGCTTGGAGCGACAAATATCCAACATCAAACGATGTTTAAGCCAGCTATAAGTAAAGGAGAATAAGGTAAGTATATGAGAATACTTATAATTGAAGACGAGCACAAAATTGCCAGAGCGTTGCAGAAATCTCTTGAAAACGAAAACTATGCAGTAGATTTAAGCTTTGACAGCGACAGCGGCTATGCCATGGCATCCACCGAGCCATACGATTTGATGATTATCGATCGCATGCTGCCAGGTGATTACGACGGAATCACTATCGTAAATGAACTGCGCAAACAAAAAATTCATACACCAATACTACTATTAACTGCCCTCGGTAGCATCAAAGACAAGACTGATGGCCTCGATAGCGGTGCCGACGATTATCTAGTGAAGCCATTTGCGCTTAATGAATTACTAGCACGCGTCCGTGCGCTACTACGCCGCCCACATGAGACCAAAGGTGTCGTCTTGAAAGCCGACGACCTAAAACTTGATACGGTTAACTTCAAAGTCACTCGTGGCGGCAAAGACATACGTCTAACCAGCAAAGAATTCGCACTTCTGGAATTTCTACTACGCAATCAAAACAGGCCACTCAGCAAAGACGTTATCGTGGCTCATGTCTGGGATTACGATGCCGACGTGCTACCAAATACTGTCGAAGTTTACATAAAATACCTTCGCTCAAAAGTCGACGAACCATTTGACGCACCACAATTAATCAAAACTGTCCGCGGTTTTGGATACTACATAGACACACCTCAATCGGAGAAATAACGGTGTTTACATCGGCGATTCTAAAACTTACCGGCTGGTATTTATTAATCTTGATGACAATCAGTCTGCTGTTTAGCGTAGCTATATATAGCGCGGCGTCAAACGAAGTACAAAACGGATTGATGACATTTCAGACCCGCGTCGAAAGCCCTGGCCAGATAGTCATCGGATCACCCAATCACGACATGTTTTCGCAGTATCGCGGCAACCAAATTATCCAAACGCAGCACCGTATTTTCATGACATTAGTCTACATCAACCTCCTGATACTGGCATGCGGTGGCATACTGAGTTATTTCCTAGCAAAACACGTCATGCGCGACATCGAGGAGGCTCACGAAGCCCAATCGAGATTCACTAGCGATGCGAGCCACGAGCTACGCACGCCACTAGCTGCTATGAAAAGCGAACTCGAAGCTACTCTGGCTAGCAAAAGTGAGACCAAAGATTCTATGCGTGAAATATTACACAGCACCCTCGAAGAAGTCGACAAACTAACTGCGCTGTCCGACATGCTGCTCAGACTCTCCAAGCTAAAACGTAGCGATATATTATTCGTGCCTACGGATCTAAAAGTAGCCACAGCCGAAGTCGCGCAGCGTTACGACAAAAACATGAAGCGCATAGTTATCGACCAACCTAAGGCCGAGCTTGTAACGCTAGCTAGCCAGAGTAGCGTCGAAGAGCTAATCACCATACTAGTCGACAATGCACTCAAATATTCCACTAGTGGCACCAAGATTCATATTAAACTATCAGGAAGTAGCGACCACTTGGTATTTCGAATTTCTAGCAAAGGCAAGGTCATCAATCCCAAGGACCTGCCGCATATTTTTGATAGATTTTATCGCAGCAGTTCATCACGCTCTGACGCCGGCTATGGTCTAGGACTATCGCTAGCCAAAGAAATAGTCCAACTTCACAAAGGCGAATTACAAGTCAGCAGCCAAAAAGGCGGTATAACAGAATTTTCATTTGCACTCCCCAAAATCGATATCAAAAAGTCCTAACCTTAATTTAAGTATCTTGATTCATACTGAGATTACCAGCAAGTCTGGCAAATAAAGGAGGATTATTATGCAGAAATCTACCAATAACACCACCTACATGACCAAACGGGGTATCAAAACACTCCGAAAAGAAGTGTCGCGACTAGAAAAATCTAAGCGCGAACTAATGAAGCAGCTCCATGGGCAAGACAGCGTGCGTAGTTACGACGAAAGGGTAACTCGCAGCGATTTACTGACCCAAATATCACTAACCGAAGCCAAGATCGCCGAAGCAAGAGAAGTGCTCGGTCGCGCCAAACAGCTACCTAAGCGTCGAAGCACCGCAAGAGTAGCAATTGGGTCGATTGTCGAACTACTGACTCCAAGCGGCAAAAAAGCGCGCTACACACTAGTTGACGGAATAGAAGCCGACCCTAGCATCGGCAAGATTAGTGTCGCTAGCCCCCTAGGTCGCAGTATCATCGGCAAATCAGCCAGCGAGACTATAACTTACCGTGCCAAGCACAAAGTATTATCTATGCGCTTACTGTCAATATACTAGCTTGACTATCGCCGCTAGCAGATATACTATTGGCATACCATGGAAGGTGCGCCAACAAACAATAACGAATCCAAAAAACCGGAGCTTTACGCCACAGTTGAAGCTCCGGGACGCTTTGTCGAAAACATTCAGAGGCTTTTTCAGGAACATGCCAATTCGGTGATTATGAAGGGTAAAATACCCGAATTAGTACTACCACATCAGCCCGCGGGCGAAAAAGCACTTATTAGGTGGAACGTCGAAGATATTATTGGTACGGGCGCCAAACTAACCAAATACTACATGGAGCACTACACAGATGAAATCTCTGAAGACCAGCCCGATGTTAGATTTTTTGTCACGAAATCCAACAATGGAGCGCTATCCATCATTAACGTAAAACATGTTGATGCGTCACGAGCATCATATAGTCGCAAACAGATGAATATTAGCGCTGAGGAAGCTTTTGAAATCCTAGAACGCGCCGACAGCGGCATATTTGATAAGGTACGGGACGCCGCATTTGATAGGCAATTTCGCTTTACAGTAGGATCATACATCCTCAGCGACTATGCGATAGAGGGATCGCCAAGCCCGCTAGATATCGAAGTTGTCAGCAAGCTTGTTGATAATTTTAATTATCGGATAGGCGCCCTAGAAGCAAGCACCAGTAGTAAGGCCAAGAGGAAACGTGGCGATAAGTATCCGCAACCAGCGTATTCAGAAATCGTCGACGACGCTATATCTAACATGCCGCGAGCTAGTAGGGTAAACCACTTTACACCAGTAGATTTACTTGGTGCCACTGACGACGTCGCAACACGTATGAATCGCAAATGGTACAAACCAATACCAGCGATTGATCAAAACGCCACCCGCGCCAAATATGCACTACTAGGCTTCAAATTATCTGACAAGCCGCCTACAAATTAACGCTATATATGGTAAAATAGTTAAGAATTCCTAGTGGGGTGTGGCCAAGTGGTAAGGCACATGGTTTTGGTCCATGCATTCGGGGGTTCGAATCCCTCCACCCCAGCCACGCTAAGAGCTCACCGTTTGGTGGGCTTTTTGCGTGGCTAAGAAACACAATTTTAAAATAGCAACCCAAGCCACTGTTACACTTACATTTCTACGGTACTAAAAATCCGTGTAAGTCCTTATGCTTGCACTTGACCGCCACGCGGGGCATGATATAGGTAACAAGTGTAGGAGGGTAATATGCGCAAATACTCAAACGTAGAAGTTCCCAGAATCGACCTAGGCGACCTAGCGACGCTAGACGATTTCCGCGAGGTCAGCGTGCGTCGGCGGCGCTACCTGGGCAAAGCCATAGTTGACGCCTATCACCGAGTGGGATTTGCCTTTGTGCGAGCACCACGTGAACTAAATGAACAATTAGATGATATGTATAATGAGTGGGAAAAGGTCTTCGCCATGAGTGAGGACGACAAGATGAGCTATTGGGGTGGCAAATACAAATTTCAGCGTGGCTATACACCACTAGACACCGAGCAGGCGCTCTTTTGCAAGCGAGTGCAGGTAGAAGGCGAGCCAGACGCCAGGGCTATACGTAATTTCGCCGAAAACTGGTTCGTCGCACCCGAGGACAGCGACGGAAATGTACAGGGTAGTGGAGTAGATATCGACGCGCTAGACAACGTCTGGCCACTAGAAGCCCCCGATCTCAGGCAAGTCACCACTCCGATTCATAACGGACTACTGGCTATTGACCATGCCGTCATGCGCGCCGCTGAGCCAGTTCTACATCTGCCCAAGGGTTATTTCGACGATCGCAACGGTAGCGCACCATCACTGATGCGGCTACTACACTACCCATCGGCGCACCGAGCGGATGTCGAGGGCAAGGCCGTAATTGGAGCTTGCCAACACACTGATATAAATGACCGTACTTGGCTGCCACGTTCGCGCTCATACGGCCCAGGCAAAGGCCTCGAAGTCCGTACCCGTGATGGCCGCTGGATATCCGGCAAAGCACCCGAAGGCTACGTCATCACCCAGGTAGGCGACATGTTCCAACATTCAACTGGCGGATACTTCCTGTCAGCCCAACACCGCGTAGAATCACCAATCATCGAAGACGGTAACAAATTAGGGCGATTCTCGTGTGCGCTATTCATCCATCCGCGTTCAGACTACGACCTAGGCGACCAGATAGACCTATCGCACCTCACGGACCACCAAAAACACTACGGTCACATCACCGCTCACGACAAATTGCATGAACGACTGAGCAAAATCGAACTCTCGGGCGGAGCCGATGCCTAGTTTTTGCTATAATAGATATAGTGCGAAATTTTATAAGCAACATCCGCGAATACCTCAGAAGAGACGGCCTAAATAAACGAACCAAGGAGTTTATCGCAAGTGAATCGACTAGCGGTAAATTGATAATCGTTTTCCTAGTCATTGCGCTCATTATCGCCAATTCACCACTAAGCGACGCTTTTGCTGATTTTACCCACCTAAAATTAGGTCTCACCGTCCATGATTGGGTAAATGACATACTAATGGCAGTATTTTTCTATATCATTGGCGTCGAAATACGCCACGAGATCACTGATGGTGAATTTCGCGATCGCAAACAGGCCGTATGGCCAATAGCTGCCGCCATAGGTGGAATGGCCATACCGGCTGCAATATTTGCCGTCATCAATATCGGGACAGATAGCTTAAACGGCTGGGCTATACCGACCGCTACCGATATAGCACTAGTCGTAGGACTATTAGGACTTCTAGGCAAGCGCATACCTAATTCACTGCGCGTTTTCCTGCTGACACTAGCCATAGCCGACGATCTATTAGCAATTATCGTAATCGGCATATTCTATGGAGGCGGCCTACACCCAGCAATCATCGGCGCGTTCCTAGGATTAATACTGCCTAGCGTCGACTATATAACCAAGCGAGCTACGGCACTATCGACGCTCATAGTAATTCCGCTATTCGTCCTGGTAAACGCCAACGTCCAACTATCCGGTCTCGATATATCGAGCGACTTCAAACTATTCATCGGTATTATCTTAGGCTTAGTGCTAGGCAAAACAATCGGAATATTTGGTACATCATGGCTACTTGCCAAAACTAAAGTCATCAAAATACCCGAAGCTATATCAAATTATCAGCTACTAGGGGCTAGCGTGCTCGCTGGTATTGGTTTTACGGTATCAATGTTTGTGGCCACACTAGCGTTTAGCGACCCGGATATGATAGCCGTATCCAAAATAGGTATATTCATAGGCTCACTACTAGCCGGCATATTAGGTATGGCTATACTCCAAAAAAGTAGCAAAAGATAAACTATTTAAGTGTGATAATGTCGCTCACCGTAAATGTGAGGCCGTCAGGAGAAATTACACTGCTAGATAATTTATACTCGCCATCGCCCATACTGATAGCCACCGCTGCGCCTTTTGAGAGAGGATTATATATACCATATTTTCCACCGTCCAAAAACGCCACTATACTTTGGCCAAGCTTGAAATTAGGTATAGCTGGGTCATCATAAAAAGTATCACCAATTACACCCTCTGGCACAGACATAGTGATGCTAGATGGTAATTTGCCACCCATCAACACGCTTTTGACCTTGACCTTATACTCGGTGACTAGGGCACGAAGACCTAAATCCGAATCCTTTGCACCCACCGTAGAACTTAGCACCGTGCCATTTATTACTACCCGCAAATCAGGGTCTGCCATTAGGCTACCGAGCGAGTCGTAGGCCTCATGCGTCGCCTTGACCTCTACGACCTTTTTGCCAGCAGCCTCATCGATCATGATATGATACCCGCTATGATTGACCAAGCTAAAAACATATGCACCCAAAACAAGTAGAAAGATGACTATGATAGCAGTAGTGGCGCGGTTTTTATTCACAAAATCAAAAATACTACTTACACCCCATTTACTGGCCAAGCGGCGAACTTTATCTATATGGTTATTATATCTAAATTGTAAACATAAACAACTTGCAGGGTATATATTTATATATACTTCACGATATGTCTAAATAGTTGTATAATAGTATTTGTTATCTTTTGATAAGTACATTGACGGAGACAGGAGTTTGCCGATGGCTAGTGATGTGCATCGAGCTCGCGTAGACAGAGCACTTGAACGCGCCAAAAACCGCAAGACACTAGCGGCCGAAAAAATGAAGCGCGCCTGGGCCAATACGCTAAAAGCCATGCAACGCGTCAATGACGCAAAAAGTAACTTTGAGCTGGCGAGCGAAAACGAACGCATAGAGTGGCGTAAGCGAGAGGAATATATCAGTATCGCCGACCGAGAGTTCGAGGAACTCACCCTACGTTATAGTGACCCAAACTGCAGCGAAAATCCCAGCCACGAGGAATATGAAGCCGAATTGGCGAGATTTAGCGCCAACCTCGACGCCATAACCCAGAGTTATGCCAAAGCCGAAAAACAGCTACACCGTGCAATCGATGAATTAGCACGAGCCGAAAAGGCACGCGACACCGCCAAGACGCGGTACGCCAACGCGCACCAAGCTTTTACAGGAGCAAACACCAAGTTCAAAGAACAAACCGAGCGTCGCAATCAACTCGGTTAGCAATTAAGAGCCAAACTGGCTCTTTTTAATTTAGCTTGCTTACGTTTATAATAAAAATATGGATGACGACCTAATCAAACGCACCAAACAAACAATCATTGATGTTCCAGATTTTCCCGAGCCAGGCATACTATTTCGTGATATAACACCTATATTTCAAGACCCTAAACTACGTAGCGATATAACAAAATATCTGGCCGATTTATACGCACACACCGGAGCGACGGCCGTCATAGGTCCAGAGAGTAGGGGATTTTTGTTTGGGCTGCCACTAGCATATGAGCTCGGAATACCTTTTGTCCTAGCCCGCAAACCGGGCAAATTACCACGCGAAGTTTTTAGCGAGAAATACGACTTAGAATACGGTGAAAGCGAGCTGCAGATACATCGCGATACCCTGACAGCTAGCGATAGAGTAATTATCGTTGACGATTTACTGGCAACAGGTGGTACGGCCGCAGCCGCAGCCAGACTAGTTGAGCAAAGCGGCGCTAGTATAGTAGCGATATCATTTCTAATCGAACTAACGGCTCTAAACGGCCGCGGACAGCTAGGCGGCTACCGAATAGACAGCCTAATCAAATACTAACTATCTAGATTTCTAATAGTTGTATCAAAAATCCGAGCACTAAACTCTGGGTCAATCCCAGGATTTACGTGTTTAGTCCCCTGAACACGAACATACTCATCCACATAGCCATCGCGCATCATTTGCGGCACGTCTTTGTCGAGATCATGTATTGAGAAAAACCTATCGTGCTCATGACCTATGACAGCCACTTTGGTGCCGTGACTCTTGGCCTGAGCCAGTAGATTGCGTATATCGGGAGTTCTGGCAATCAAGGCCAACATCTCGCGCCCAACCCGCATAGGATCATCCGTCATATTACGCAAGGCACGCTCATATGTACCCGGCCTGTCACTGTTAGTTAGTGCACTAGCCATAGGCATAACCTCATCGGTCATCATCTCATAAGTCCTACTCATGTGATTGAGCAGGGCATTTTTGGTGACCACACCAGCAGGTGAATCCAGCACTAGCGAACTAACGTCAGCCTCGCGTGCACCAATCATAGCCGCCGTCAGACCACCTTTGGAATGACCTTTGACAATAAACTTATCGGTAGCGTAATTATCCCTCGCCGTCTCGATAACCCCCGAAAGTGCTTGCGACGCGAAGATCATCGGGTTGAGCGAATGCGCCATAAACGATTCAAATGAACGACGTCCCGAAAAGACATCTAATAGAGTCATCCTATGCTGATATCTAGGTTCATCATGTAGAGCCACTTTGTAGCCACGCTCGGCTATTGCTTCGGCTTCGCGCTCATGAAAAAAGCTATTCGCACCCATACCATAAGCTAGCAAAACGACTTGATTCGAAACTGGATCTTCTGGTAATAAAAATTTAGTCGTGAATTCTGTATCATCATCGGCAAAAGATGTATACTCATCGTATTCAAATTTCTGCCTGGCCGATGATTGGCCGAAATCATAGTTAGCTCTAGATAAATCGTAGATATCTTTAACCATATTTTTATTATACCATAGAAACTCTAAAATGTCTAGATAGCATAGGCATTTTAGCTGTTCTTGACCTGATTTCGCCTGTTAATAATCAGCTTACGCAGAGCCGAAGCTATCGTCCCGTCGACGAGCGAGGGTAATCCATGCTGATACTCATCCCAGGCATCATTTGCCGAAGCCATCATGTATTTTTCGAGCTCGGCGTTATATTTGTCGAGACCCCAATGTTCGCCCTCTAAATCTTGCTGCCATTCAAAATAACTACCAGTTACACCGCCCGCATTCGCCAAAATATCTGGTATAACCAGCACGCCCCTACTAATCAATATCTCGCGAGCCTCATCCGTCACAGGACCATTAGCAAGCTCCAAAATAACTCGCGCCTTGATACGATCGACATTGTCGACCGTTATGGCATTTTCCATCGCGCTCAGAGCCAAAACATCTACGTCTAAATCAAATATACCATCCGCATCAACATGCTCCGGAGCGGGGTAGTTGAAAATATCTCCACCATTTGCGCGAAAATTAACCACATCAGTCGCATTGAGTCCGCTCATGTTCACGGGGCCGCCATTGATTTCGGTGGCATTTACAAGTTTCCAATTAGATTGCTCCATCTGAGCGATTTTTACGAAATTTGAGCCAACATTGCCAAGTGCTTGCACTGCAATAGTAAGCTCGTCATTTTCGCGGCCCAAGCGTTTCATTATCTCGCGCAAGATAACCACGCCGCCACGGCCCGTAGCCTCGATACGTCCGACAGAGCCACCGTGCTCCAAAGTCTTGCCGGTAAAAGTCGCATTACGCGTATCACCAGTAACCTTGGCGTATTCGTCTTCCATCCAGTCCATAATCTTGCCATTAGTATTAACATCTGGTGCCGGAACGTCAACCTCAGGGCCAATATGTGGGGCTAATTGGCGAGCGTAATCACGCGAAAGCTCCTCGACCTCGGCCGTTTCTAGCTCCCACGGATTTACAGCGATTCCGCCCTTGGCACCGCCATAGGGCAAACCAGCCCCAGCGGCCTTAAGTGTCATCAAAGTTGCCAGCATGGTAACTTCGTCTTCATCGACATCCGGATGATAGCGAATCCCGCCCTTGTACGGCCCCAGATCGTTATTATGCTGAATCCGATATGCCGCAAAAGCTTTCTCGCCAGCATGAACTATGAATTTAT
Organism: uncultured Candidatus Saccharibacteria bacterium; assembly: GCA_964545515.1. GTDB lineage: Bacteria > Patescibacteriota > Saccharimonadia > Saccharimonadales > Saccharimonadaceae > UBA2112. Next base: position 20,727 of record CAZJFK010000013.1, read on the forward strand.
GCACTAGATTAACATGCAAAAAGTCATCTATTTCCTCGTCATTAATATTTATTTCGTTTGCAACGCGGCGAACCGCTGATCGTACATCTTCTAAGGCCATAATCTCCCTCGTAACCCTATGTTTAATATGCACAACCCGCCGTAAGTGTTTAGGTAGGTGACTTGATAGTACTCCCTTTATTTTTTATTGCAAGCCGTAAGCATGACAACACCAAAAAGTGCGTGTATAATAAGCGTTAGCGATATGGAAATGACTTATTTTGCACATGCCGGACATCAAGCAGTAGACTCTATGGGATTCAATGGAGCTATCGTATTCAACGACCTCTGGATATTTCTGCATATCGTAGGGTTAATACTATTTATATTTTCACTGACAACCGAATTATCAATCCTCAGACTATCCCGAGCCGACGCCAGCACCGATACACTCAAACCCCTCCTACGCACCGTAGGCAAAGCACTCCCGATTGCGCTAAGTATTATCTGGTTAACTGGATTTCTACTAGCGTGGGCCTTTATAGCTGGCGAGTTTGTTTACGACTGGCTGCTGATTGTAGCTGATATTTATGTCATAATGACCGTCCTCAGTCTACTACACGCATGGAAAATGCGCAGAGTAGTGCTCAGCGGTAAAACACCGAGTAGGAAATTTTATGCCGGGCTATCGACTAACACTATACTGTTTCTGACTATATTAATGCTAGATATATTCAAACCAAGTATGAATATATCGCTAATTATCTGCTCGGTGGCACTCGTGATAGCTATACTCGTGGGGCAAGTTATTGCCGACCACAATAGAGAACGCGCGTCTTAGTAAAAATCCCTATACTCTCAGCGCAGTATTGACTTTTATGCAAAATAGGTGTATAATATAGGTATGAGTGAAATTAGTAATTTTGCTAAATTTCATAGCCATAACAGCTACAAAAATCTGGATTATGGCTCTAAATTCCGTGCCCACATAGACGATATCATTCGCCACGAGGCCAGTAATGTCCAAACCAATCATGCATTTAGCACCGAATCGTATTCATGGTACGACGATCTCAGTGGTCAATCATGCACTTTGGAGCGTATTCGTGTCAACGACCGCGACCAGATGTACTACATGAATATTAATAGTCTACAGACAGGTAAGCGCGTAGCTAGTTTTTATAGCGACACCAACAAAGACTACGTCGAACGCCTAGATCACAAACACGATGGTCTAGACAGTAGTAATGACAGCCCTATGATCACCGAAGATGTCGAAGCGATTTTTCACATTTATGACCAAAGTATTTTTGATAGAGATTTTGGCGACTTACTCGGATCATATCTAATCAGCGACAGTATCGTCGAAGACAAGCTAGACGCGGCCGAAAAAGCTGGCGGTACCGCCAAGGATATCATCATGACTAGTGCCCTAAATTATGCCACGTCCGTGTATTCCGTAAGTACGTTAAAAGCACTAAGCGAAAACGGCAGCGATCAATTATCGGTCCCAAATCCGCCGCTAGACAGAGGAAAAATCGCAAATAATTACTACAGAAGCTCCGGACGACTAGCAAATATTCGCAAAAACTACTACGACCCAGCCTATGAACGCCTAGGAAACAAGCTAGCATTTCTACGCAAACTCGGCTCACAAGCCCTACGTCACCTGAAATAAGTGCGTATTAATAACCCACGCATCTTGGAATCGTCATTAATCTAGCGTACGATGATACTATAAGGAGTTTTATGGCTGTACCAAAAGAATTTACAATCATTCGCCACGGTCAAAGTGAACGCAATGCTAGCGACAGGTACGATGGGGCGTCCAAGGGCACTGATGCAGAATACGAACGAGTCAAACGCATACCGGACTGGCAAGTTCGTTTATCTAGTAGGGGAATAGAGCAAGCCAAACTAGCTAATTCCGTAATCGAACGTAGGCTGGGCGGTATAGCAAGCTACAACGCGCTATACGTCTCACCCTACGTCCGAACCTTTGAAACCGCCGCCTATATATCTGGTGATGCCGACGTAGAATGGACTAGCGACGAAGGATTATCAGAACGCTACTGGGGACATCACAATCGTCTCACCGAAAAAAAGCGCAAAAAACAATACCCCAACACAGTCAAAGCTCGCTCTGATACACCATGGTACCAAAGTCCAGAGGGCGGCGAGAGCATGATGAATACCCATGCCAGAGTCGATGCCTATTGGCACGACATGTGCCTGAAACATATTGGTCAAAAAATACTGGCCGTCGCTCATCATGATGTCATATATGCGACACATAGAGTAATTGAGGATTTACTCCCAGAGGAATGGGATGCCATGTATCACGGCAAAGAAATCGGCCTAACCAACTGCCTCATCACCCAGTGGAGTAGCGTTAATCCCCATGATGAATCCGATATACGAGATTATATGAACTGGAAGCGCTACATCAATCCGATTGACGAATCAGCCTCACCGCTAGACGGTGAGTGGGTAGAATTAGGGCCGAA
>CAZJFK010000014.1:0-22923 GCA_964545515.1 uncultured Candidatus Saccharibacteria bacterium
TGCACGGAGAGGTTACGACTAGTGGGCGTCTTCGTAATTCTTTTTCACGAGATGCTAGCGCCCTGTCTATTAAGCCTGAACTGGTAGTATACCCCAAGGATACCAGTGATTTACGCAAGATCGCGCGATTTGTCTGGCAACTATCTGAAAAGGGTCACAAGCTACCAATCACTATGCGGGGCCTGGGGTCTGATCAGACCGGAGCAGCTATTGGCGAGGGAGTGCTAGTCAATACCACTGCACATATGGACGAAATATTCGAAGTTGATGAAAAACAGAAATTAGTCCGCGTTCAGCCGGGCGTATCGCTACGTACGCTTAATCAAGCCTTGCGTTTGAAAGGTTTGCGTATTCCGTCTTTTCCACCGTCACATAGTTTTACTACCGTTGGTGGTGCGATTGCCAATAACGCCAGTGGTATTTATTCGGGCAAATATGGTTCGACTATGGGCTGGGTCAAGCAGCTCGAAATCGTGCTGAGTAATGGCGAGATTTTGCAAACTGGGCGCCTCAATCGCAAAGATCTATCCAAAAAGCGTCTATTGCAGACTTTTGAGGGTGAAGTTTACCGCAATATTGATAATCTTATCCACGAAAATGACCAATTGATAGATTCGCTGGCTATCCAAGCTCGCGACAACGTCGGTTATAATATCGTTGATGTCAAAAATCGTGATGGTTCACTAGATATGACTCCGCTATTTGTGGGCAGTCAGGGGACGCTGGGCTTGATATCAGAAGTCATCATGATGGCCGAGCAAATACCAGATGACTCACTAGTAGGGGCGATTGCTTTTACGGATTACGAGAGTGCAATTGACGGTATGGATGTTCTTAGGAGCTTGAATCCTGCATCGCTTGAATACATCGATGGGCGCATACTCGATAGGTCGTCTGAAAACGGTAACAAATATCCGTTTTATCTCGAGGCCTTGGAAAGTGGCACGGTTGCGGCGGTGTTGGTTTTTGAATTTGACGACCCCAAGGGTTACAAGCGCAAAGTTGCCAAAAAGATTGCCAAAGAATTCAAAGACACTACTGCCTACGTAGTACTCAAAGATGGTGGCGTCGAGGCTGATGAGCTACGGCAATTGCAAGTAATACCTGCTCTGGCCGTCACTCCCGATACGGGTGAGTTAGACGACAGCGGATTATTAAAGGGTGCGTATATACCCCCTGAGAGGTTGGATGATTTCTTTAAGTCGGTACGGGCTCTCGAGAAGAAAGAGAAGCTACTTCTACCTATCTATGGACACGCTTCGCAGCACGTATATAGCGTTCAGCTACTACTTGATCCTACTAGGGCTACGGAGCGCCACAAACTATTAAAAGCCCTAGCAGACTGGGCTGAATTAGTTGATTCGCATGGCGGTCATTTGATTGGCGAGGCTGCCGAGGGCAGGCTCAAGGCTCCATTTGCGTACAAGTCGGTTGAAAGCGATGTTATGGATATATTTGCTTCAATTCGCGATATATTTGATCCAATGGGTATCTTGAATACGGGCGTCAAACAAGACATTAGCCTAAAACAAGTCGTGGCAAAGATTCGCACTGATTATAATACTGACGATCACCCTGGCTATATTGAAAAACTCTAAGACACGCTACATATAGCGTAGGTACACCACATATAGCGTACCGCAGGTACTAAAATAGAGGGAGCGAATCCCTCTGAGATTATGTTTGGTACAGATGAGAGGACTTGAACCTCCACGGGATTGCTCCCACTAGCACCTGAAGCTAGCGCGTCTACCATTTCGCCACATCTGCATAGTAAATACTGTTAATATACGATATTCTAGTTTGTTCAATCAGACAAGACGCGCTACGCGTCTACTAATATTCACGTACACGCAGTCGCCACATCTGCGTGGTAATTACAGGAGAGGCTCTGCCTCTCCGTTGTCATTTCGGAGTGAACCCGCAAATGCCAACCCCTTACCGCTAAAGCTCGGATAAACCCTCGTTCGCTCCGCTCATATCGGTGACTTCATTATACAATATCGGATGTAAGTAGGTATACTGATTGTATGGATAAAAGTGCTGACAAGCGTAATTTGATTGATGAATTCAAGGGTATGGAGGTTGCTGATATCAAGCAGGCTCTCGATGGACGTCGGCATGAATTGCATATTGCGGTCGAGAATTTGGAGCGCGATTTCAATGCTGGGACTATTGTGCGTAACGCCAATGCTTTTAATGTGGCAGCTGTGCATTTTATTGGCAAACGTCAGTGGAACAAGCGTGGTGCGATGGCGACAAATCTATATATGAATGTTTATTATCATCCGACGATTCAAGATTTCTTACAGGCTGTCGAGGGTTATTCGGTGATTGGTATAGATATTGTAGCCGACAGTAAACCGCTGGGTTCATATAATTTCCCTAAGAAGTCGGTGCTGGTATTTGGTAGCGAGGGCCCTGGGTTGAGTAGTGAGATGATGGCACGCTGCGATGATATTGTGAATATCGAGCAATTCGGTAGCACTAGATCGATTAATGTTGGGGTAGCTAGTGGTATAGCTATGTATGTTTGGGCGCAGCAACACGTAATGAGGTAGTGTATACTATATGTAATGAAGACAGGCGTAAATAGGACATATAAACGTCTAGGTCGCATCATTACGAGCGATAATGTTTTTCTATTCGTTTTTATCATCGCCACTACCTTGATTTTGGTATGGTTTTTTGAGGCGGGGAGTTCCAAGTCGGCATCACATCTAGTTGTAGATAATAGGGCCGTTGGAGTAAATCGCGGCGAAGGTGCGCAGGCCGGTGAAAAAGAAGTTAGTGGAGAGGTGGTGGGGCCTTCGAAGGATCAATTCAAACAAAATGCAGGTGATTCTACTCACAGTACTTCTGGTACAGGCCCGCGTTCGGATGGTAGGTCTAATGTGGCAACAGACGCGAGTCCTGCGCCCAAAGCATCACCTAGTTCATTTCGTATTACAAAGGTTGTTCTTTTAGATCCAATAGTACAGTGTGGAGCTGGTTACAGATACCTTGTGATTGATGATGTATTAGTCATGTCGAATAGCGACGCGGGCGGTAAATTTACCTGGCAATTTGAGATCAAAGGCGAGCAGCGCCCCGGGACAAACTCAGTCACTTATCCCACGACTGCTGTTATGCCCAAGGGGCAAAATTACGTATATCTAAAGAGAGAAACGGCTGATCCAAGCAACATGCTCATCGTACAATATCGTTACAAAGAGGCCCTGCGTGTACATGTGACGGCTCCAAATAGCGTAGTGTCGCCGTGGTTCACTATTACACCGGATAACTCTAAACATTGCGGCGACTTCCCTCCACCTGGTACTGTTCAGATATAGCATTACTGATTTAGCGAGCGAGTAGTCTAAGCGTTAATACTTTGTCTAGCTGATTTTATCTGTTATAGTTAGTCGATATGAAGACATCTGTAAAACACTTATCTAAGACAAAAGTTAAAGTTACTATCACGCTAGGTGCCGAGGAACTAGCTGACGCTCGTCAAGTTGCTCTACACAAACTTGCTCGTGACGTCAAAGCACCGGGTTTTCGTAAGGGCAAGGTGCCACTATCGGTCGCCGAGAAATACGTAGACCCTACAAATCTAGTCAATCAGACAGTTGATGACGCCCTCAGCAAGGCTGTATCAGAGGTTTTTGTCAAAGAAGATTTGCGAGCGCTTGATAGGCCGGCGGTCGAGGTGACAAAATTTGTCCCCGACGAAACTCTGGAATTTACAGCTGAAACAGATGTTTTACCAGAGGTCAAACTCGGCTCATATAAAAAGATGGGTATCAAAAAAGTCGTCGAAAAAGTCACAGAAGCTGACGTAAATGAAGTCGTAGAACGCATGCGTACTGGTATGGCTGAAAAGGTTGAAGTCAAGCGCGCCGTTCAGGATGGCGATGAAGTTGTTATCGATTTTGTGGGTAAAATTGATGGCGAGGCTTTTGATGGTGGCAAGGCCGAAGGTTATACACTTGGTATTGGCTCGAAACAGTTTATACCAGGTTTCGAAGAGGGAATTGTTGGCCACAAAGCTGGTGAGGGTTTCGACGTCAAAGTTAAATTCCCTAAGGATTACCACTCCAAGACTTTGGCCGGCAAAGATGCAGTTTTTTCTGTTAAATTGCAGGCTGTCAAAGAAGTCAAGAAACCTGAAATCGACGATAAGTTTGCGGCCAAACTGGGTCCATTCAAGACAGCCAAAGAAATGCTTGCTGATATTAAACGTGAAATTACAGTCGGCAAAGAGCGCGAGGCTTTGTCTAAATTCAAAGATGAATTAATCGAAAAGCTTGTATCTGTCAGTGACGTTGATGCACCTGAAATTTTGATTGAAGACCAGATGAAGTCTATCGAGCAAGACGCCGTACAAAATCTTGCTTATCAAGGAATGTCACTTGACCAGTATCTAGAAGCAAACAGTCTAACTAAGGATGAATGGCTAGATAAAGAAGTACGTAAATCAGCTGAGCTTCGGGTGAAGTCAGGTTTGGTACTAGCCGAGCTATCAAAAGTCGAGAAAGTTACTGCTACTAACGAAGAGTTAGCCGCCAAGGTGCAGGAATATCAGGAGCAATATGGCAAAACTGGCCAAGATTTCACTACGCCCGAGATGCAGCGCGATATTGCTAATCGTCTACTGACCGACAAGTCCATTGATCGCCTGGTAGAACTAAATTCTTAGGACACAGCCTAAAAGGACAGAGATTATTAGCACTCTATTGACCTGAGTGCTAATAAGGTATAAACTGGATGTATGAATAAGCCATCAAATTACTTAGTACCAACAGTTGTGGAGCAATCGTCAGATGGCGAGCGCGCCTTTGATATATATAGCCGTCTATTAAAGGAGCGAATTATATTCCTCGGTGAAGATGTAAATGAGCACACGGCCAATTTAGTCGTAGCTCAATTGCTGCACCTAGCTTACGAAAACCCCAAAAAAGACATCAAACTATACATTAATAGCCCTGGTGGTAGTGTGTATGATGGTTTTGCTATTTATGACACTATGCAATATATTTCACCAGATGTGCAGACGATTGGCATCGGTGTGCAGGCCAGCATGGGTGCTTTTTTGCTCAGTAGCGGTACTAAGGGCAAGCGATTCTTGCTGCCAAATAGTCGTGTAATGATTCACCAGCCAAGTAGCGGTACACAGGGCAAGATTACTGATCAAGAAATCAGTCTTCGCGAGGGGATTTATTTGAAGAAAAAGCTTAACGAGATTTTAGCCAAAAACACCGGTCAAAAACTCGCTCAGGTCGAAAAAGACACTGATCGTGATTTTTGGATGAGCGCCGAAGAAGCCGTCAAATACGGTCTAGCTGATGAAGTAATCAAAAAAGCCTAGTTCCCTCTTGACTATTAATACAAAATCGTCATAATTAAATATAAGAAGCAGAATAGCTTGGTATTCTTATGTCTCGTTTTTGTGGCGAAAAACAGACGGACCAAGCCTAGTGAATCTTCGGGCCAATTCACTAAACTAACTATAATTACAAGAGGTACAGATGGCGAAAGCTACTAAGAGTAGTGGCCGCGTGTTTTTCACTCATGGTGATGACTCGCTACCACTTCCAGACCTTATATCTCACCAGAAAGACAGCTGGCGAGATTTTGTTGAGTCTGGACTAAGCGAAATATTTACAGAACTTAACCCAATTGATGACTATACTGGTCAAAAATTGGCACTAAGGTTTAAAGAGTATCGATTTGACACTCCCAAGCACACTGATCGTGAAGCCAAAGAAAATAACCTAACATTCGATGCACCTTTGCACGTTAATGTTGAGTTGCAAAACAAAACTACTGGCGAGGTCAAGGAAAGCGAGATTTACCTTGGCGATTATCCATGGATGACTAATCGCGGTACGTTTATCATCAACGGTACTGAGCGAGTAGTTGTATCACAGCTAATTCGTAGCGCCGGCGTATTCTTTACGGCTGATATTGTAAATGGTCGTAAATTGTTTGGTGCTAAGCTTATTCCTGGCCGTGGCGCATGGCTTGAGATGGAAACAGCTCCTGGTGGCGCTATCTATGTCAAGGTTGACCGCCGCCGCAAGATGCCGGTAACTACTCTGATTCGTGCCCTTGGACATATGAAGATCTCAGAGGTAAAGGCACTATTTGAAGATATCGACACTGGTGACACTAAATACATCGAAGCTACTCTCGAGAAAGATCCTGCCCGAGGATCAAACGAGGCGCTTATTGAGATGTATCGTCGTTTGCGCCCAGGTGATCTAGCTACTGTCGACAACGCCCGCGGTATGATTGAGAAAATGTTCTTTGATTTCAAGCGATTTGATTATAGTCGTGTAGGACGTTACAAGCTAAATCAGCGTCTTGGTCTAGAAACTCCTAACGATTCTGACCACCGTGTTTTCCAGATGGAAGACCTTATCGCTATTGTTCGTGAAGTTATTCGCCTCAACAACGAACAAGGTGAGCCTGATGATATCGATTCACTAAATAACCGTCGCGTTAAATTAGTCGGTGAGCTTGTTGCCCGCCAGTTCCGCGTCGGTATGCTACGTATGCAGCGTAATGCTATGGATCGTATGAGTGTCAGCGACCTTTCGTCTGTGACTCCTGGTCAGTTGATCAACGCTCGCCCGGTTGTTGCAGCTGTCCGTGAATTTTTCGCATCTAGCCAGCTAAGTCAGCTGATGGATGAAGTAAATCCTCTGTCTGAGCTTTCACACAAGCGCCGCCTAAGCTCGATGGGTCCCGGTGGTCTTAGTCGTGAGCGTGCAGGATTTGAAGTCCGCGATGCACATCCGACTCATTATGGTCGTCTATGTTCTGTCGAGACTCCGGAAGGTGCAAACATCGGTCTAGTGCTTAACCTTGCAGCCTATGCTCGTGTCAATGAATATGGCTTCATTGAGACTCCTTATCTGAAAGTTGAAAACGGTAAGGTAACTGACAAAGTAGAATATCTTGATGCTAGCCAAGAGGTAACAGAAGTTATTGCCGACGCTGGTGCGCCAATTGATGAAAACGGTAAGTTCCTAGCGGAGCGCGTATCGGCTCGTCGTGGTGAATCTGCTGAGCAGGTTGACGTCAGCGAAGTTACTTATATGGACGCTGCTCACAAGCAAATTCTTGGTACTACTGCGTCTCTCGTGCCATTTATCGAGAAAAACCGTGTTGACCGTTCACTTACAGGTTCAAACATGCAGAAGCAGGCTGTACCACTATTGCAGCCCGAAGCTGCAAGGGTTGGTACTGGTATTGAATCAGAAGTTGCTCGTAACACTAGTCAACTCGTAGTGGCCGAAGGTGCCGGCGAAGTTGTCCGTGCCGATGGCGAGGAAGTTCACGTCAAATACTCTGATGGTGTCAAGAAATATGAATTGATTCACTTTGAAAAGAGCAATGACGACCGCTCAATTAACCAAAAAACTCGCGTACACCGCGGTGACAAGGTCAAAAAGGGTGATGTACTTATCGAAGGTGCATCAGTCGCCGATGGCGAGCTAGCTCTTGGTCGTGATTTATTGGTAGCCTTTATGCCTTGGGGTGGCTACAACATGGACGACGCAATCGTGCTTAGTGATCGCTTAGTTAAAGATGACACTCTAACAAGTGTCAATATCAAGGATTACAATGTTGAAGTTCGCGAGACTAAGCTAGGTGCCGAAATCGTAACTCGCGATATCCCAAATGTTAGCGAAGAATCACTACGTCATCTAGATGAGAGCGGTATCGTACAGATTGGTTCTGAGGTAAAAGCTGGCGATGTGCTTGTCGGTAAGATTACTCCTAAGGGTGAGCAAGAGCTAAGTTCTGAGGAGCGCCTACTTCGCGCTATCTTTGGTGAAAAAGCCAAGGATGTTCGCGATACTTCACAGCGTATGAATAATGCTGGCGGCGGCAAAGTCGTCGGAGTTAAGATTTTTAGCCGTGAAAACGGACATGAGCTTAAAGCTGGTGTATTGATGCAGATTCAAATCTTCGTAGCTCAGCTTCGCAAGATTTCAGTCGGTGACAAGCTAGCTGGTCGTCACGGTAACAAGGGTGTCGTTGCGCGTATCCTGCCTGTCGAAGACATGCCATTCATGGAAGACGGTACACCTGTCGATGTCGTTTTGAACCCACTAGGCGTGCCTAGTCGTATGAACATCGGTCAGCTATTTGAGACTCACCTAGGTATGGCAGCTCGCGCACTTGGTTACAAGGTCGCAACGCCTCCATTTAACGGTGTTCCAAACGATGTTATCAGCAGTGAGCTAGAAAAAGCTGGTTACGCACGCGATGGTAAATCACAATTGTTTGATGGTCGTACCGGTGAAGCGTTTGAAGAGCGCACAACTGTTGGTGTCATGCACATGATTAAGTTACACCACATGGTTAGCGACAAGATCCACGCTCGCTCGACTGGTCCATACACTATGGTTACCCAGCAGCCACTTGGTGGTAAGGCACAAAATGGTGGTCAGCGATTTGGTGAGATGGAGGTTTGGGCACTCGAAGCTTATGGTGCTGCCAATACTTTGCAGGAAATGCTTACTATTAAGTCGGACGATGTTTACGGACGTGCCAAGGCTTATGAATCGATTATCAAGAATGAACCTATTTTGGGGCCAAAGCTTCCAGAGAGCTTCAATGTGCTTGTCAAGGAGCTTCAAGGACTCGGTCTTCGTGTTGATCTACTCGATGAGGCAGAGATTATCGATGCTGAATATATAATCGAAAAAGCTGGTCCAGAGGATAAAACCGTACCGATGATTGATAACGAAAATACAGAAACTGTCTTAGACGAAGCCGACGGAATTGATCTCGAAGAAGATGGCTTATCTGTCCAAGACATTGATGAAGTAGAAGAAATTAAGGAGGAGGCGTAGTTATGTCGCGAATAGTTACTAGCAGTTCTATTTCAGATTTTGATGCTGTACGCCTAGCAGTTGCTAGCCCAGATGATATCTTGAAATGGAGCTACGGCGAAGTTACGAAACCTGAGACGATTAACTATCGTACTCAAAAACCTGAGCGTGATGGTCTTTTTTGTGAACGAATTTTCGGGCCAGTAAAAGATATCAATCCGCATGATAGTAAACTAAAAGGTGTTCGTAGCCGCGAAGCTGCTGTCGACAAGAACGGTGAATTGGTCACTAAATCTGCCGTCAGGCGCGAGCGTATGGGCCATATATCCCTAGCAACACCAGTGGCGCACATTTGGTTTATGCGTGGCACGCCTAGCGCTATGAGCCTACTACTTGGCTTGACGGTCAAGAACATCGAAAAGGTAGCTTATTTTGCTAGCTATGTGATTTTGAGTGTTAATGACGAGAAACGTGAAAAAATGGTTGCTGATCTTGAGGCTGAGACAGAGGCGGCACGCGCAGCTATTAAGCTTCGTTACGAAAAAGCTGCCGAGGCCGAAGACGCTGATGTCAAGGTTCTTGCCGCTGATCAGACAAAGGAAATTGCTGAACTCGAAGAAAGCTACGTTGGTAAGCGCGCTCAGCTAGATAGCTTAGTTAAAGGCTCACTTCTGTCAGAGGTTGATTACCGTAATCTCGAAGAAGATTATGAGGAATTAATCACTGTCGGCATGGGTGGTGGTGCATTGAAGACTCTACTTGATGAGATCGATTTGCCTAAGTTAATTGCTAAGCTCAGTGAGGAAATAACTACCGCCAAAGGCCAGCGCGAGAAGAAGCTTTTGAAGCGTCTCAAGGTCCTAGAAGGTATGTTTGCGGCTGGTATCAAGCCAAGCAGTCTAACTATGACGGTTCTACCTGTGATTCCTCCGGATCTACGCCCTATGGTGCAGCTGACTGGTGGACGATTCGCGACTAGCGACCTTAATGACCTATATCGTCGTGTAATCAACCGAAACAATCGCTTGAAGAAACTGATTGATCTAAACGCACCAGAGGTGATTCGTCGTAACGAAATGCGTATGCTCCAAGAGGCAGTTGATGCCCTTGTCGATAACAATGCTCGTGGTGGCAAAGCCGTCAGCTCGACTGGTGGTCGTCGCAAGCTAAAATCACTCAGTGACATGCTCAAAGGTAAGCAAGGTCGTTTCCGCCAGAACCTACTCGGTAAACGCGTTGACTACTCTGGTCGTTCGGTGATTGTGGTCGGTCCAAAACTGAAAATTAATCAGTGTGGGCTACCAAAGCAAATGGCGCTAGAACTCTTCAAGCCTTTTGTAATTAGCTGGCTTATCCAGGGTGAGCACGCTCACAATATTCGTAGCGCATCTCGTCTAATCGAGGCCGGTGAAGCTGTTGTCTGGGATGCCCTAGACGCCGTGATTGAGGGTAAATATGTTCTTTTGAACCGTGCTCCATCACTGCACCGTTTGTCGATTCAGGCTTTCCAGCCAAAGCTAGTTGAAGGCAAGGCTATTCAACTTCACCCACTAGTAGCAAACGGTTTTAACGCCGACTACGATGGTGACCAGATGGCTGTTCACTTGCCACTCGGCAAAGAAGCGCAGCGCGAAGCTCGTGAATTGATGAGCGCAACGAATAACCTTTTGAAACCAGCTGATGGTGCTCCTGTGTTGAATATTGGTCAGGACGTTGTACTTGGTAATTACTACCTAACTTACGACAAACCAAGTGCCAAGACTGATGTAGCCAAGCCATACAGCTCAGTTTACGAAGCAGAAATGGCCTACGATGATGGCAAGCTAGAATTGCAGACTCCAATTCGTATTTCTGTAAAGGGTGAATTCCGTGAAACTACGCTTGGTCGTGTGTTCTTCAACGAGATTTTGCCAGAGGATTTCCCATACAACAACAATATTCAGAGCAAGAAGCAATTGAAAAAAGTTCTAGCAAAGATCTTCGACCGTTACGGTGCTGAAGAAACAGCTAAAACCGCTGACCGCATGAAAGGTTTGGCTTTCCGATTTGCAACAGTTGCTGCCGTATCTACTGGTAAAGACGATTACATTACATTTGACGAAATCGAAGATTTCATCAAAGAAGGCGATGAGCGAACTACTGAGATTTCTGATCAGTTTGATCAGGGTCTTATCACCGAAGAAGAGCGCTATGACCTAACTGTTAAGGGTTGGCGAAATGTCGACAACAAGGTTACGAATTTCCTAAAAGATCAGCTTGAACACATGGACACTAGTATTTCTGTCATGGTGAATTCTGGTGCTCGTGGTGATATCTCTAACGTTAAGCTAGCTAGCGCTATGATTGGTATCATGGTCGACGCAGCCAACCGTGAGATTGAGCTTCCAATTCGTTCTAGCTACAAGGATGGTCTAAGCGCCCTTGAATCATTCGTCGCCACTCGTGGTGCACGTAAGGGTCTGATCGACACCGCATTGAAGACTGCCGACTCTGGTTATCTAACTCGTCGTTTGGTTGACGTATCTCAGGATGTGTTTACTGTCGAAGACGAAAAGGGTGACGACGAAGGCTACGAGATCTTCCGCACTGAAACCGAAGAAACAATGATTGAATTTGCCGATCGTCTAAATGGTCGCTTCACAGCCAAGGAAGTTCCTGGTCATGTTGCAGCCGATGTATTGATTACTCGCGAAATAGCTGACGCAATTGCAGCCGACCAAAGCGTCGAGTCTGTCACTATTCAGTCGATTCTATCAACCAAGAACTTGCACGGTATTCCACGCAAGAGCTACGGTATTGATATGTCAACTGGCCATTTGGTTGAAAATTCTCAGCCAGTTGGCGTTATTGCCGCGCAATCTGTCGGTGAGCCTGGCACGCAGCTGACACTGCGTACATTCCACCTTGGTGGTGTTGCCGGTGGTGACATTACTCAGGGTCTGCCTCGTGTTGAGGAGTTGTTTGAAGCTCGTACACCTAAGGGCCAGGCCTATATTACCGAAGTTACAGGTACAGTAGACGTGTGGGAAGACGGACGTAAATATGTTGTCCAGGTCACACCTGATGCTGGTCATGTAGAATCTTATAAGCTAGAAGGTCGCACTCCTGTTGTCAAAAAGGGTAGTTCGGTTAAGGCCGGCGATGTGCTAGCCACTGGCGAGGGCGAGTCTAAACCACTTGTCGCAGCGTTTGATGGCTATGTAGATGTAACCAAGACCAAGATTGTTGTCTCGGCTCACTCTAACGCGCCTGTTAAGTATGAAGTTCCTGGCGCAATGCAGCTTGTTGTTGCCGCTGGTGATCAAGTTGTAGCTGGTGATCGTCTAACTATGGGTTCACTAAATCTTCATGATTTGATGCGCTTAAAGGGCACTGAGGCTACTCAACGATACATTATCAATGAAGTGTTGCGTATTTATGCTGCTCAGGGTCAGGATGTCGCTGATAAGCATCTTGAGATTATCGTGCGTCAGATGTTTAGTCGCGTACAAATCGAAGATGCTGGTGATAGCGAATTTGTGACTGGTGATATTGTATCCAAGGCTGCCGTGGTTGACGCGAATGCGACATTGGCTGCCGAGGGCAAGGAGCTTGCTCAATATACTCAGCTGTTGCTTGGTATAACCAAGGTGTCTATTTGGAGTGACAGCTGGCTAAGTGCCGCCTCGTTCCAGGATACGACTCGCGTTTTGATTAACGCCGCAACTAGTGGTCGCGCCGATCACTTGCACGGTTTGAAGGAAAACGTGATTATCGGACGCAAGATTCCAGTTGGAACTGGTGCTCGAGTCGAGGAAGACGAATTCGACGAAGACGCTATCAGTGATGATATCGACACCGTAGAGTAGTCTACTAAGAACAATAAAATAACCCCCGCTATTGGGGGTTATTTTATTGTTCTTGCGTATCAAATCTATTCTACCGCTACTTTAGACTCTCCGTCGTCGTTATAGCATGTCTCGCCAGAAAAGGATTTCCTAAGCGCATCGGTATTGTACTGCGCGCATTCCAATTCGGACTGTGTACCTATGAAATAAGTCCAGTTTTTACCAGGTTCCATATAGTATAGTCCAACGAATGCGCCTTGATAAATATTGGCGTTTTTGTATCCATCTACGCCAGCTTTGATCTCTGGCAGACCAAAAACTAGATTATCGGCGGCATCTTTTGGCACGCTAGTGGCCATATATGCCGCATAGAAGGGCTCGATTTCCTTTGCGGCATCGACATAGCTAGACCTATCGGCACAACCAATGCTTATCTGATAGGATTTAAATTTATCTACTGATAATAAACAAATTATTTTGCTCGAACTGAAGGTAGCATATACTAAGTTTGAATTGTTGTCTTCATCAGTTAGCATAGCAGTGCTGTCTGCGGTAGATAGGTTGGCCTTTTCTAGTATTCCTTTGATTATGTCTAGATTGGCTGTGGCGGCGGCCTTATCAGTAGAGGTGGCTATTCCAAATCCAGTTTTCGGGAAGTTTTTGTATTTTCTACCCTCGACTTGAATTGAGGCTTCCCCATATACATATGTATTGTCATCGGTTAATCCTGAGCCGGAATTAGTTGTCTCAGTAGCTATTAGTATATTGCCTGTTAGTTTAGGTTTAATCTTATTAATCAAAGTTTGAGCAGTGACATTCTTGGCTTTTGATTGGGACGTAGAGGCCTTATTGTTTGGGCTGGTTGAATTAGTTTTGTTTACTATCAGAAAATAATATGCCATTGCACCAGCAGAGAGCAAAAGAACCGCAATTACTAGAGTAATAATTAGCGGCAACTTGCTTTTTTGGGGCACGGCAGGCTGCGGAGCTTGGGGTGGTAGATTGTCACTCTCGGGATTATCGCGGATATCTATTGGATCTAACAGCTCTGGATCACTATCGTTTTGTTGTTGGTTTTCCATGTATTATTCCTCTAAGTTAGTTAATAGTAGTTTATCATACTTATGGTTTAAGCTTTATTGGGGTGGACAGAGTAAAGTACTTTTGGTATAATATCTAGGAGTTTCATCGTCGTAGTTTATCATCTACGATGATACCGATCAGTATGCTGAACTGAACGGATATAAATAACTAAATAACAGGAGTATTTTTATACATGCCTACTATTAATCAGTTAGTACGCAAGCCGCGTAAGACTGCTTCTAAGAAGTCTAAGTCACCGGCACTTGGTCGTATTCAGAACTCTTTGAAGGTTCGTTATTACGATCAAGACGCACCGCTTAAACGTGGTGTTTGTGTCAAAGTAACTACCAAAACACCAAAAAAGCCTAACTCGGCTCTGCGTAAGGTAGCACGTGTGCGCCTGACAAATGGTCACGAAGTCTGGGCTTATATAGGTGGCGAGGGTCACAACTTGCAGGAACATGCCGTAGTACTAGTACGCGGTGGTCGTGTGCCAGATCTTCCAGGTGTGCGATATCACATCGTTCGTGGTGCTTTGGACCTTCAGGGTGTTGCCAAACGCCAACAGGGCCGTAGTAAATATGGTGCCAAGAAGGAGGAGAAGAAGTAATGCCTCGTAAAGTCACCAAGAAATTACAGCGCGAACTAAAGCCTGATCGTAAATATCAGTCAGTTCTAGTACAGCGTTTGATCAACAAATCGATGTTAGACGGCAAAAAACTAGTCGCCGAACGTGCTGTTTACAGGGCACTGGAACAAGCTGCCAAAAAACTTGAAAGTGAAGATCCACTAGAAGTATTTGAAAAAGCCATCAAAAACGTATCGCCAAACTTCGAGGTCAAATCTCGCCGTGTCGGTGGTGCGAACTACCAGATTCCTTTTGCAGTACAGGGTCACCGTCAGCTACACTTTGCGTTTAGCTGGCTAGTGCAGTCAGCGCGTGCTCGTAGTGGTATGCCATACGAAAAACGCCTAGCGGCAGAAATCGTAGACGCCTACAACGAAACTGGCGCTGCCTTCAAGAAAAAAGAAGACACTCACAAAATGGCCGAAGCAAACCGTGCATTTGCACACTTTGCTCGGTAAGTGTAGTCTTACGCATAAAACACCCGCTACTCTGGCGGGTGTTTTTGATTGTCTGTATAATAGACATATGGCAACATTTAGTTTTGATATAGTGTCGGAATACGACAAAGCAGAGATGAATAACGTCTATGCGCAAGTAGAAAAAGAAATAGCTAATCGCTATGATTTCAAGGGTTCGCCAGCTGGTATAGAATGGCTGGGTGACAAAAGGGGCTTCAAGGTCATAGGTAGTAATGAATGGCAAGTTGATGCCGTTATTGATATTATTCGCAAGAAGCTGGCTACACGTAATATTAGTAGCAAGGTGCTTGATCTCAGCAAAGGTCTAAACGAAAGCAATATGAAGGCTACGAAAGAAATTCCTTTCGTAGAAGGCCTGGATCAAGACAAGGCCAAGCAAATATCCAAAATGGTTCGTGATAGTTTCCCGAAGGTGAAGCCACAAATTCAGGGCGAAGCCGTGCGTGTGACGAGCGGTAGTAAGGATGAATTACAAGCTGTCATGACACTTATTCGCGGAGCTGATTTGGATTTTGTCGTTAGTTTTAATAATTATAGATAGAAATTACTAAATACAAACCATAGGCCTATTGTGCCGATAACCCAGCCTCCGACTACGTCACTGGCATAATGTGCGCCTAGATAAACGCGTGATACTCCTATAAAGAAACAACTGACTAGTGCTATGATTACTGCTGGCATTAAATATTCCGGCCAACGATTACTGATAATCATAGCTAGCATGACATAGCTGACAAGTGATCCGGCGGCATGACCACTAGGAAAGCTAAATGTCTTGATGAACATTGCCTTGGAGTAATCGGTAATCGGACGTTTACGGCGCAATACTAATTTGAGGGCGCCGCCTAATATGATTGTTATGCCCGCTATAATTCCCGCTGTTTCGTATAGGGATTTATCTAGGGCGAATCCATAGCCAAATACTAATGCCGCGGCACCTATCGTAAATGGTGGTTCACCTAGCCAGGTAAATACATACATGATAGGTCGAATAGATTTAGGCAAAGACGTAATAGACCTACCGGCTGTTCTGTCGAAGATTCTAATAAAACGTCTGATCACGGCTATTTTTTAGTTTTAGTACTACGCTTTTTGGTTTTTGAATTCAATTTATTGTAGAGAGGCGCCACTCGTAGGGTAAGTATGAGGGCTAAAATAATGGCAAAACCACACATAATTGACGGAATACCTTCTGATGTATGAGGCAGGAATAGAGTTACTGTGGCTGTTGGTACGATAAATAAGACATAGCCAAGGATTAACCACCTCAGTATTGGGACGAATTTGGCGCTTTTTCTGGTGTATATTAGAGCCAATACAATCGATACTAGCAGCCAACCGTAATAATAGGCAGCATAAACTGGATAACCCCAGCCGCTGATATCAAAGACGGCGTAATTTTCACGGCAAACTCTACCTACTACGGAGTCGCCTGATAACGCAAAATATGCTACGTATGCTACGGCTGTTGCGTATGCTACGGCCAGTAATATCTTGGAATATTTCTTGGCAATAACCATCACGAGGTGCAGGCCTAGTACTGGCAGCAGGGTAATAGCTACGTAGCCTAGCCGTGCCCAGTCTTTATGACCAAGTCCCAGTCCGCCGCATATCATATATTCTGTTAGCTGGAATGTACCGAGTAATATTAGCATGCCGACAATTAGCCTAGTGGCGTCGTTTAACCTGTATCTAAATATTATATAAACCGCAAAACTGAATTCTAATATAAAAGTTGCGAGCATGACTGGTGGCGAGAAACACTTTAATCCATTTGAGTATTTTTTAAACATAAATTCATTATACTCCATAATGCAAGTGCTTGCCTATTTTAGTTTACTAGGGTATCTATTGTAAGATGACGGAATCATATAGAGGCGATATGCCGAGTGAAGATATCGATGCTGAATTTGCCGCACTCCTGGATGAGATGTCTACTAACACGCCAGACTATAGGGCTCTGAATCAAACTGAAGATATATTTGAACATGTACACGAGTCTATATCTATGGCAAGACTTGAAAGAGTAGTTGACTATAAAAAGGTCAATGAAGCTGGCTTAATAATTAAGTATATGGAGAGACGCGAACAAGAGCTACTGGAAAACTTAGCTTTTTCCAAGAATGAGATTACTGATGTTGATAGACGTCGACTATCCGTGCAGTGCTATAAAGACGCATTTGAGGAGTGGGAGGCTCAGACGCAGTTTGTGCTATATGTGGCGGAGATGATTAATGATGAAATAGAGCTCAGGGATTTATCACTAGCTGATGAACTGAGGGACACGAAGTTAATGTGTCGCGCTAGGCTAGAAGCTCTCTTCGGTATTGGTAAAGATTGGCTTGATTTGTATGATGATTTGACCCATCTAAAAGGTACAGGACGTCAAATGAATTCTGAATATGTAGCCGGATTTCGAAACGAGGAATTACAAAGTTTTGAAGATGGACGCGAGCTTCGATGGTTGATTGTTGACGAGGCTGCCAAGATTATCGGGATTGATGTTGATACTTCGCCGACCGAAAAGACGTTGCCTGTTTATGATTTGGTATCCATCTTGCAAACCATGGGTTCGACACCTACGAGAACTGAATTTGATTACACTATGCGCAATGCTAATATGTGGCAGGCTATGCGTATTCGGGCTAAGGATCTGGGGATCAGTGACGAGATTCAGAAAGAAGTTATAGATTATCTCGACGCAATGTATCCGCCAGACTTCATATAGGCCTTTAAAAAACATAAGATATCTGATAAAATATATAAAAGTTCTATTTTTTATGGCAAAAAATAGTTAATTAAATAATTAAAGGAATAATCAAATGGCAGTAAAAGACGTCCCCTTGAAGGACTATCGTAATATCGGTATTATCGCGCACATCGATGCCGGCAAGACCACAACTACAGAAGGTATTTTGTATCGTACGGGTATCAACCATAAAATTGGTGAGGTTCGTGGCGACGGTGACGGCGCAACGACAGACTGGATGGAGCAGGAAAAGGAACGTGGTATCACGATTACTTCTGCTGCCGTGACATGTTTTTGGAAGGGTCACAAAGTTAATATTATTGATACCCCTGGTCATATTGACTTTACTGCCGAAGTAGAGCGTAGTCTTCGCGTGCTAGACGGTGCCGTAACTGTGTTTGACGGCAAGATGGGCGTCGAGGCTCAGACCGAGACCGTGTGGCGCCAGGCCAACAAGTACGGCGTGCCTCGTATTTGCTTTATTAACAAGATTAATCAGATTGGTGGTGATTTTTATAAATCCCTTGATACTATCCATAACCGTTTGAGCAAACACGCTTTGCCAATTCATTTGCCAATTGGTTTCGAGAAAGAAATCAACGGCGTCGTAGACCTAGTAGACATGAAAGCCTATACTTACGATGATTATACCGACCACGAGCTAAAAGTTAGTGAAATTCCTGCTAATATGCTTGAAAAGGCTCAAAATGCACGAAATCTGTTGGTTGAAGCTGCCGTCGAGGCCGACGATGCATTATTTGAGAAATATCTAGACGAAGGTGCTGACGCTATTTCTGTCGATGACCTAAAAACTTGTTTGCGTAAGCGCGTGCTTGAAGGTGATTTTTACCTAGTAACTGGTGGTGACGGTCGCGGTGTTATCGTTGAAAAGGTTCTTGACCTCGTAGCGGACTATTTGCCATCTCCACTTGACGTGGGTGCTGTTCAGGGCACTGATCCAAAGAGCGGTGATGTTATCGAGCGACAGCCTGAAGACAAAGAACCACTAGCTGCGTTAGCTTTCAAGATTGCTACCGACCCATTTGTGGGCCGTCTAATCTTCGTTCGTGTGTATAGCGGTGTTTTGAAATCTGGTTCGTATATTTTGAACGCTTCGACTGGTGAGAAAGAACGTGTTGGACGAGTTGTTCGTATGCACGCCAACAAACGTGAAGAAATCGATGGCATTGGAGCCGGAGATATTGCCGCGGTAGTCGGCCTTAAGGGTACGTTTACTGGGCACACTCTTACAGATGTTGCACATCCAATTACCCTTGAAAGTATCACATTTGCTGATCCTCCAGTTTCGATTGCCGTTGAGCCAAAGACTAAGGCCGACCAAGAAAAAATGGGTATTGCATTGCAGCGCCTTACCGAGGAAGACCCAACTTTTCGTGTTCATACTGACGATGAGACTGGTCAGACAATTATGAGCGGTATGGGTGAGCTTCATCTTGATATTTACGTTGATCGTATGAAGCGTGAATTTGGCGTAGAGGCTAATATTGGTGAGCCACAGGTTGCATTCCGTGAGACTATTCGCGGTACAGCTGAGGCTCAGGGTAAGCACGCCAAGCAGTCTGGTGGTCGCGGTCAGTACGGTGACGTATGGATCCGTTTCGAGCCAACCGAAAGCGGCGAAGGCTTCGAGTTTGTAGACCAAATTAAGGGTGGTGTTGTCCCACAAGAATACCGTGCACCGGTTGAAAAAGGTATCAAAGATACTTTGGCTGGTGGTGTGATTGCTAACTATCCAATGATTGGAGTCAAGGCAACTCTCTACGACGGTAGCTATCACGATGTTGACTCATCGGAGCTTGCCTTTAACTTGGCTGGTGTATTGGCTGTCAAAGCTGGTATTCCTCAGGCAAAACCAGTCCTACTTGAGCCTGTTATGCACGTTGAAGTTACCACTCCAGAGGAGTTCATGGGTGATGTTATCGGTGACCTAAATAGCCGCCGTGGACGTATCGAAGCTATGGAAGATTTGCAGGGCGGAGCCAAGCTAATCAAGGGTATGGTGCCACTTGCTAGTATGTTTGGTTATACAAACGACCTTCGTTCGATGAGCCAGGGACGTGCTGCCAGCACCATGGAGCTCGCTAACTACGAGGAAGTTCCACCAAATGTTGCTCAGGAAATAATCGAGAAGCGCAAAAAGTAGTATAAGCTACAAAACATTTACGTCGCTTGGTAGTAAGCGACGTTTTTGTTTGCTATAATATACATAAGTAGTATGACAGGTGATATATTCGCACAGCTATCGGTAGTACTAGTAATCGCTGCGGCGGTTGCTTATGCAATGCGACTTTTGAAACAACCGCTAATTGTGGGCTATATTTTATCTGGTATTTTGGTTGGACCAAGTGTTTTTCATTTGATTAGCGACAATCGTGCTTTTGAGGCGTTTAGCCAGATAGGGATTGCTTTACTATTATTTATTATTGGTCTAGAACTTAGCGTCACCGTCATCAAACGCTTGGGTAAGCCAGTATTTCTGACGGCCGCCGCCATGCTTATCACTGTCGGCACCATTGGCTATTTGGTGTCTGTCGCGTTTCATTTTCACCCGGTGGAGGCGCTTTTACTGGGAATTTCGCTATTTTTCAGTAGTACAATTATCATCGCAAAAGTCCTTAGTGACAAAAAAGAAATTACCAGGCTAAACGGTCAGATTGCGGTTGGTGTGATTCTGTTCGATGACGTTGTGGCGACTTTTGCTTTACTTTTCGTGGCGGCGGGCTCTAAGGGAGCACTAGATATAGTAGACATTGCGGCACTAATCATCAAAGCAACGATAGTGATATTAGTCCTCTTTTTACTTTCGTCCAAGGTGCTACCACGTGTCGTCAAGGCGATTGCTAAAAATCAAGAATTGCTCTTTATTTCGGCTCTAGCTTGGGGTTTCGGGGTGGCTACAATTATCAGTTATATCGGCTTTTCAATCGAAATCGGTGCTTTATTTGCAGGTGTGGCATTGGCGCATCTGCCATATTCGACGCAGATTGTAGCCAAGCTAAAACCGCTTAGGGATTTCTTTATTATCTTGTTCTTCCTCAGTCTGGGTGAACACTTCGAGCTACACAATCTGACCGGGGTGATAGTGCCGTCTATTATACTATCGATACTTGTTTTGATACTCAAACCTTTGGTTGCGATGATATCACTTGGATCGCTAAAATACACGCGTCGAACGAGCTTCAAGACGGGTATTAATCTCTCGCAGATTAGCGAATTTTCAATAATCCTGATACTACTAGCAACTAATGAGGGTCTGGTGAGGCCAGAAGTTGCGGCTGTGACTACATTAGTCGCCCTCATAACCATCACGATTTCGACGTACTTGATGCAATATGATAATCAGATATACAAGAAAATTGAGCAACATCTTGTCTTGTTTGAACGCGCTACGGCCAACGAGTCCAAAACGGCTGTGCGTAGCTTTCCCCTAGTACTTGTCGGCTATAAAAATGGAGGTAGCCAATATCTTAGGACATTTAAGACACTCGACAAGAAGTTTGTGGTCGTAGATTATGATCCAGAAGTAATTGAAGACCTGGAGCGCCTGAATATTGAGTATTTTTATGGAGACGCATCGGACCCAGAGATATTAAGTGAACTTAATGTTGATCATGTAAAATTATTGATTAATACCGTTGGGGATCACGCACTAAATAAGACATTAGTAAATTACGTCCGTAAGCGTAACAAAAAAGCCGTAATTGTGTGCTATTCTGCGAATTATGCCGATGCGGCGGAGCTCTATAAGCTAGGTGTTAATTACGTTATGTTGCCGCATTTTGTCGGGTCTGAGAGGCTTAATCATTTCATCGCAACCCACGGTATCGATCCTGAAGGGTTTGATAATTACCGCGAAAAACACATGCTAGAAATAGGCAAAGCCGCCCTGGGCAAACAGCCAGTCCAGCCCTACCGTTGACAAAATTTAGCATTAGGAGTATAATGACAGCGTGTCCTTGATTATTACTAACCAGGAGGTAAGTAATGGGTCGCGAAACGGGTGGAAAATTAGATAAACTATTCGTCAGAGGAGCTATTGCAATTGGTTCTGCGGCGGTAGGCATGGTCGTGGCCGAGGCTATTGCTACAAATCTTGATCTTCGTGATAAAAGTACGAAAGCTGAGGTTTATAGCCATATCAGGCCAGGTGAATATGCCACATTTACGGTACCTGGCTACCACTCAAACGGCTATGTGATAGGCAAAAATCTAGATAGACATTTTGAGCAATTGGGCACTACGCATTATGCCGCGCATCCGCAGCGTGGTTTTTCGTTAGACTCTATGCGTGAGGAATGGTTGAAAGCTCGTCAGCTTGATGGTCATCGACCGGCCCGAATTTATGCTTTATCCATGGGTGGATTACTGGTGTCTAAATTGTTTTCTGATGATAATTTTCGTGAAGAGTTTGGCCCGGTAGATAGAATTGTTCTGGATAGCTCGCTATCTGGCAAAAGTGACCTTAGTATGAGCGAAAAACTGGCCATGGGTGTGGCCACAGTGTTGCCGGCTACGTATACAGCCAATCAGATATATAGATTTATATCTAGGAGTGAAGTAGGCGACGAGCTGGATTACGAGGAATCGGTACTACTAGACGAGGTGGTTGAACACCTGGAATCGAAGGCAAAGGTACATTATAGTGCTGGTCGAGATCAAGTAATGTTTATGAGACATGAAGACGTATCGCGCATAGATTTATCGAAATTTGGTGCGTCTGTAATGCAAAACATCATATATGTAGCCTCAAATGATGACAAAGTAGTCAACACAGACCATTCTGTTCAGGTTTATAGCAATTCACTCGATAAAGAAATCCAATATAGAATCGACCCTCTGAGAAAACTAAATACAGCTCATGCTGGTGGGCCTGAACGTCCAGCAAGTGCAATTGATGCTCTACTGGACATCAATCATCATCGATACGATATTAGTCCGGTCTCGCCCAAGAAATAGACTAAAATGTCTTTACATAAATAGCAAATATCTGTATAATTACACCTATACGTCGCAAAGTCTATTAAGATTGTGCACGAATTAATAATAATCACAAAGGGAGAATCACCTAAATGGCAGATTTCGATCGAAGCAAGCCGCACGTCAACGTTGGTACCATGGGTCACGTTGACCACGGTAAAACAACATTAACAGCGGCTATTACCCACGTTTTGGCAAAGAAACTGCCAAGCGATACTAACAAGCCACGTAATTACGAGGACATCGACAACGCTCCTGAGGAAAAAGCTCGTGGTATTACCATCGCTTCTTCTCACCAGGAATACGAGTCAGAAGCACGTCATTACGC
>CAZJFK010000015.1:0-22270 GCA_964545515.1 uncultured Candidatus Saccharibacteria bacterium
AGTTTGGCTAGCTCGGTCTGAGCCGATTCACTAGTTAGGGTGTTTTCGTCGACGTTGAAGGCGTAAATGACAGGCTTGGCGGTCAGGAGTTGTAGGTCGCTAAGCTTTTCTTCGTCTAGCGATGGTAGGGCGCTGAGAGGTGTACCTGATTCTAGGTGGCGTTGTAGCGATTCTAGGTAAGTAGCGACTTCGCGCTTGGCGGGCAATGCTTTGGCTTCCTTTTGCACCTTGGGTAGGTGTTTTTCGATTGTTTGTAGGTCGGCTAGGATTAGCTCGGTGTTGATGATTTCGATATCGGCATGGGGATCGACTGGTGCTTCGTCGTGGCGGAGGATATCGTCGTTTTCAAAAGCCCTGACGACATGGACGATGGCGTCAGTTTTGCGGATATTGTCGAGGAATTTATTGCCGAGACCCTCTCCCTGGCTAGCGCCAGCCACTAGACCAGCAATATCGACAAACGTCACGGTAGCAGGGATAATCTTTTCGGCTGAATACATTTTTTGTAGCTCGTCTAGGCGCTCATCTGGTACCGGCACGATGCCCGTATTGGGTTCGATAGTTGCAAAAGGGTAATTAGCGGCCAAAATATCCGCTCGTGTCAGGGCGTTGAATAGTGTAGATTTGCCGACATTTGGCAGTCCGACGATACCGATTGATAGACTCATACAATGTCTATTCTAACAGAGGTAGGTAAATTACCCAAGTAGATATTGGCTATACTTCGATTAGTCGGCTACTTTTGGATAGTTCAGGGTCGGTGCAGGCAGCTAGGTTGAAGCAGCACGGGCGGCGGTGTTTGCCATTTAATTTTGAGATAGTTTTTTCGATACGGATAATGCGAGTATCGGGATTTTTGGTTTCGTTGATCCAGCGAATCCACTCCCAGCGAGCCATGGCTGTGATGTCTTGCCACTTATCCCTAACTTTCTGGGGGGATGTTTTGAGCGCGTTTGCGACGTCTTGTGGTATTTCTGGTTCTGGCCAATCTTTGGTGACTATTAGTTCTACCTCAACTGTATCACCAGCACTTACGCTAGCAGTTTTTTGTAAATCTCGGCTAATTTTTAGGAAATGACCTAGATAACCGTCTGGTTCGAGCACTGTTTTGAATTCATGGCCATTGATTATTCCAGCAACAGCCACTTGCCCACGTGATGGCAGTTGTCGGCTAGTTGATTCTGGGAGCCGCAAAATAGTTTGTGTCTTGATTTTGTATAGCGCTGCTGAGAAATGTAGCACTGGAGTCTCGGTTTTCATATGAATAGTATAGCAAAGTATCTATGCCTGGACATTGCCTTTTATACTATAAGGTAATAAAATATACATAAGGTAAAGGATGGAAGTATAAATGAGAGAACGATTGGACACAAATCAGAGTAAATCAGATTACGACACCAGACAACTTAGGCGGGCAAATGCCTCTGCGCGCAAGTATAATAACCCGTATCCTATCGTGGCCGATGAAGACCACGTAAAGTCCATTGACTGGGATAGTGATGAGTATGCTATTACCCCTAATGATCCACGTTGGATTTTACCAGAGAGCTTTGATTTAGGTGCTCACCCTTGGTATCAAGCTTTGCCAGAGGAAGAGAAAATTCGCGTCGGCATGTATCGATATGCACAGGTAGCCAGGGTTGGATCAGAATTTGAAGAGGCTTTGATATCGGGTATCGCTATACGAAACATGTGGTTGCCAAGTGGTAGTGCCGAGAAACGTTATTCTACGCACGAAGCCGAGGAAGAGCAGCGTCATATTCTGATGTTTGATGAATTTGTACATCGTACTGGCGTGAGGCCCGGTGGTGCTCCGAATTGGTTCCGTAACGCCAGTTATTTGGTTGGACCCGTTGCCAAATTGGCCCCAGTTGCATTTTGGGCGCTAGTTCTTGCTGGTGAAGAGCCTATTGATCGCACTCAGCGCTCCCTAGTAAATTTAGCTGAAAAAGAAGGACACGATATACATCCGTTGATGCACCGAGTGATGAAAGTTCATATCGAGGAAGAAGCTCGCCATATTGGTTTTGCCGATGATTATTTGCGACGCAACGTCGAAAAGATGACACCCAAGCAGAAAAAGGCCCTAGCTATCGGATTACCTATAACGCTACGTCTAGCTGCCGATGTGATGCTAAAGCCGAGCAAGAAGTCACAGGACGACATGGGTATACCAAAGTCGGTTGCTGACGATACATGGTGGAACTCTGATCATGGCCAAGAAGCTCTCGAAAATCTGTTTGTAAAAACTCAGCGTCGTATTGATGAGCTTGATTTACGTGACAATAGCCGCCTAGGCAGGCTTGCCTGGAAAAAGAGCGGCTTGATAGTACCAGATTCAGTTTAGATAGCTAGTTTTTGCGGGAAAAACACGTTCGGCATCTAGCCTCGAACACATAGGTGCCATCATCGATGGTGACGGTCGGTAGTCCGCCGAGTATGGGCTTGCCGCCGCTGAGTATTTGAGTGAATTTAGCGTCGTATTTTTTGCATTTATCGCAGACGGCGATTTTGGGTATTAATTCGTCTGGTTTTAGCTCGTATAATTTCGATGTGATGGCTGTCATGGTGCCTGTGTAATCTAGGTCGAGGCCGCTTACTAGGACGTCTTTGCCGTTATCGAGCCATTTTTTGATAATCTTGGCATCTCGACTATCAAACATATGGGCTTCATCGATACTGATGACGTCGAAATTATCCTTGATTTCGGATAATGACTCTACAACTATTGATGGTGCGCTGATGCCTAGCCGAGTGTGTACGCCTTTGTCTCTGGTATTGGCTTTTGGTTGCACGTAAATTAGGTTTTTGTTGGTGTATTCATATGGTGCAGTCCTGGCTAGTAGCTCTAAGGATTTGCCGCTTTTCATGGGTCCAAATATGAAAGTAAACATTATTTGATAATTATACAGCACCCAGATGGGTTTTATCTAGTAATAGTCTTTTATATCTTATTAAGCTTATGTATAATAGTAGGTATTATGGCTATCATAAAAGGCGTGGGCGAATTCTTTGGCCTAGACATTGGAGCTACCGCTGTTCGTGTGGTTCAACTTTCTGATGCCGGTAATAACAGATGGAACTTGCGTCACTACGGATACGCGCCAATTGATATTAAAACTTCGTCATCTGATTCAGACGAAGCCCGCAATAGGCTAGGCGAGATTATTATGACCGCTGTTGGCCAGAGTAGTATCAAGACCAAAAATGTAGTCATCGGTCTGTCTTCTAATAAATCATACACTACGGTGATTGATTTACCTCAGATGCCACCTTCCGAGATAGGCGGGACTATTAAGTATCAATTGGACAAATACATCCCAATAGCTGTCGATCAAGCGAAGACGGATTGGGCTTTACTTGGGCAATCTCTGCATGATCCATCTATGCAAGAAGTTTTGGTGGCTAGCACGACAATATCTTATGCCGAAAGCCGGCTAGAACTGGTCGAGGGGTTGGGCTTTGATGTCATAGCCGCCGAGCCAGATTCATTGGCTATGATTCGGTCATCTTATATTCCGAGTGACAAGGCGCAAGTCCTCGTTAGTCTAGATGAGCAGCTGATTAATGTGGCGGTCGTCTACGGCGACACACCTAGATTGGTTAGGACTATACCAAACGGCTTGGAATCACTGGTTCGTGCTGTCGTGCAAAACCTAGGCGTCGAGGAAGGTCAGGCTAGGCAGTTTATCTTGAAGTTCGGATTGGATCCGACCAAGCTAGAAGGCAAGGTAGCTACGGTTTTGGAATCGACTATGGATAGCGTAGCGTCAGATATATTGAAGTCTATCAAGTTTTTCCAGTCTCGATATCCGTCAATACAGGTAGGCGGTATGCTACTAGTGGGATATGCTGGAATTATACCTGGTTTTAATCAGTTTATGTCTAAGAAAGTCGATATACAGGCTTCTGCTACTGATCCATGGCAGCGTGTTAATGTAGCGGCTCAGGATCCTAATTTGGCCCTGGTAGCTTCGGAGTTTGCTGTGGCCATTGGTCTAGCGCAGAGGAGTGGTAAGGTATGATTGAGGTTAATCTAGTACCTGATATCAAGCAAGAACTTATCCGTGCTAAACAAGTTCGTAATTATGTTATTTCTGGTGCCGTTATTATAGGGTTGGTATCTGTGGCGGCTGTGATTTTGCTAGCTATGTGGCTATTTGGGGCACAGGCGTTGTTATCTAGTTCGGCTAATTCAAATATCGAGAAATACAGCAAAGAGTTAGAGAGCGTTCCTGATATCAATAACGTTTTGACTATCCAAAATCAGCTTGATCAGCTCACCGCACTGCATAATGACAAAAATATGTATTCACGACTCTTTAATCTACTGACAGCCATTAATCCGCCAGCCCCTAATCAAGTGTCTTTTTCGCTAGTCCGTATTGATTCAGACACGGGCTCGATACACCTAGAAGGCCAGGCTCTTAACGGATATGTAGCGGCTGATGTATTGAAAAAGACTATCCTAGGCACAACCTTTGCTTATGGTGATGGTGCGGATAGAGAGTCTGTGCCAATTACTGATATCAACGATCTCGTGATGTCTGATCTTAGCTACGGCGAAGATTCTACTGGTAGAAAAGTATTGAGGTTTACGATTGATTTTGAATACGCAAGCGAAATATTCGATCGTCAATCAGCAAATGCTTTGATTACACCACCTAAACTTCAGAATGCTACTGATTCACACGAGGGCGTACCGACTAGCTTGTTTACGACTAGGGCCCAAGATGAGGGAGGGGAATAGATGAGCGAAGATAATAAATCGACTGCAATGGCAGTTCGGAAGCGACAACAGATAGCCAAGGCTAATCGAACTATGTTTAGCTCGGTCGCTATTGCGTCTGTCGTGGTCGGTTTTGCCGTTGTGTTAATTTTGTTCCTAGCGCAAAAGATAATATTCACTCAGAGCGTAATTGATGCTCAAAACAACACGGTATCTGTTTTGAAGGACAACATTGCCGCAGTAGACAAATTAAAAGACAACGTCAGGGTATTAA
This sequence comes from uncultured Candidatus Saccharibacteria bacterium, assembly GCA_964545515.1. GTDB lineage: Bacteria > Patescibacteriota > Saccharimonadia > Saccharimonadales > Saccharimonadaceae > UBA2112. The sequence goes on from CAZJFK010000015.1 coordinate 5,004, forward strand.
ATACTAATACATCTCTGCGTGAAGCGGCTCTTAATGACGACGATCCAGCCATTCAGACCGTACTTGATGCTTTGCCATCTGATCGTAACTCAACAGCTATGGCGTCATCGTTACAGATGAAGCTTTTGAGTGGTGTCAAAGGCGTGGTCATACAATCTCTAAGAGTAGATTCAAGTGATGATACAGAATCAAGCTCTGGTAACGGCAATGCTATCACATTTTCGTTTACTATTAGTGCTTCTCAGGGCAACTACAAGGGCCTAGAAGACGTGCTGTCGCAAATTGAACGGTCGATACGACCATTTAATATATTGTCGATGTCGGTTGAGAGTCAAGGTAAAGATTTGGTGTTGTCAGCGACTGGCGAGGGCTACTATGAGCCAGCGGTAACAGTCGGTGTCCACAATAAGGTGATGAGGCCATGAAAAAGAGTGATATGCTAACGATTGCAGTGATCGCACTTATAAGTGTGATGGTTGCGTATTTTGTAGCTGGTACATTGATTGGGCAGCCATCACAAGATACGGTAACTATCAAGGAAGCAAACCCTATTAAATCAACTGTTATTGATCCAGATCCTGATATTTTCAATAAAAATGCGATTAATCCCACAGTGGAAGTTCAGATTGGCGAAAATAAGGAATCTGAGTAGGGGGTTGTTTTGGCAATTTTAACCACCGAAATTCAAGAAAAGCTTACCGATCTTCTAGTAGAGGAGGGTTTGGTATCGCGCAGTATTCTTGACTCTGTTCAGGCGGAGGCGACCGAATCCAAGAAGCCTTTTTTTGCGTTACTATCCGAAAAAGAAATTATAGATGACGAGATGTTAACTCACGCTATTGCTCAGGTGTCGGGCGTGCCGTATGTGAATTTAAATAATAGCTTGGTCAATCAGCAGGTACTTAGTTTGCTACCCGAAGACGTGGCAGAGCGTTTCATGGCTGTACCCCTTGCCGAAGTGCAGAATAGGCTTGCTGTCGCGATGGTTGACGCTAATAACGTCCAAGCTGTTGATTATTTGTCCGGTCTTATCGAAAAACCACTCAAGGTTTTTATGGCATCTGAATCTGGAGTTAGGCACATACTTGACCAGTACAAGACCGATTTGTCGTCTGTCGATGAAGCCGCAGAGGCGTCTGAGGCCGAGGCTAGCCAAGAAGAAAGTAGTAATATCAAGACCATTGTTCAAGACTCACCGATTAGTCGTGCTCTTTCTACGATTTTGGAATACGCCGTCAAATCCAAGGCGAGCGATATACATATCGAGCCTATGGAAGGTGCCTTAAAGATTAGATGTCGTATAGACGGCGTGCTTCGTGAGATTATGCAACTCCCAAAAGCCATTGAGCCAGCACTTGTGAGCCGAATAAAAATTTTATCCAATCTAAAGATCGATGAACATCGTATTCCGCAGGACGGTCAGTTTGCTGTAAAGGTTGCCAACAAAGAGGTCGATCTGCGTATTGCCGTTAGCCCTGTCGTATGGGGTGAACAAGTGGTGATTAGGCTTCTCGATAAGTCGGGGACATCATTTGATATCGAAGAAATGGGATATGCGGGTCGGGCGCTTCGCGCCATTCGCAAAGGGGTTAAGCGTCCTAATGGTATGATTTTGACCTCTGGGCCGACTGGTAGCGGTAAGTCAACTAGCTTGTATGCTTTGATCCAAGAGATCAAAGATGACTCTGTAAATATCGTTACCCTCGAAGATCCAGTGGAGTACAAGATGTCCGGAGTTAATCAGATACAGGTTAACAGCGAAGTTGGTCTAACTTTTGCTAGTGGTTTGCGCTCAATATTGCGTCAGGACCCAGATGTCGTGATGGTTGGTGAGATTCGTGATGATGAGACGGCTAATTTGGCTGTCCAGGCGGCCCTGACGGGTCACCTAGTGTTTAGTACTCTACACACTAATAGCGCCGCCGGTGTCTTGCCGCGTCTGCTAGATATGAAAATTGAGCCATTTTTGATAGCTAGCACGGTTAATACTATTATCGGACAGCGATTGGTGAGGCGAGTTGCTCCAAGGCGAGACACGTATCAGTCTAACCCTATCGAAACGCAGGCAATATTAGCTACCGTGGGTCATTTACTACCCAAGACTCCAGCCGACATAGCCAAGGTTGCTCAAGATTTAGGCTATAAGGACTTGCCACTAGCAGGCCAAAACGCTTATACTTTAGTCAAGGGTCGTGATACGCCTGCGACACCTAGGGGTTATAGCGGCCGAGCTGGTTTATATGAAGTGATGGATGTATCGGACAACATACAGCAGCTTATTGTTCGCCGAGCAACCACCAATGAGATTCAAAAGCAGGCCATAGCCGAGGGTATGATTACCATGCGTGAAGATGGTTACCTAAAAGCCTTACAGGGAATCACGACATTAGAGGAAGTAAATCGCGTAACGGCAGATATATCGTAAACAGGGAGGGATATGCCTAATCAAGAACTAAGAATAGAGGTTTTACTCGAAGAAGTTGTTAGAAGAAACGCTTCTGACTTACATTTGCAAGTTGGTATTCCCCCAATACTACGTATCGATGGGGCTCTTTTGCCTGTGGCTGGTTTTAACGCTCTTGATGAAGCGGCTGTGGAGACGCTACTATTTGCTATATTAGACGAAGATCAGCGTCAGATTTTGGACAAGGACAAGGAATTCGATTTTAGCTTTGCTTTTGGAACGCTTGGGCGTTTTCGTGTAAATGCGTATCACGAAAAGGGTAATTTAGCAGCAGCATTGCGTTTGATTCCAAATGAAATCAAATCTATCACTGAGCTTGGTATGCCGCCAGTAGTAATGAATTTTGCTAAGTATCCGCGAGGTTTGGTGCTTGTGACTGGGCCGACTGGTAGTGGTAAATCAACTACGCTAGCGGCTTTGATTGATAAATTAAACACCGAGACCTCTCAGCATATTATTACGATTGAAGACCCGATTGAGTTTTCGCATAAGTCCAAGAAATCAGTCGTCGTGCAGCGTGAAGTCCACTATGACACTTATAGCTTTTCGGCCGCACTTAGATCTAGCCTTCGTCAGGACCCGGATGTCGTGTTAATTGGTGAGATGCGCGACCTCGAGACGATTAGCGCAGCAATTACTATCGCTGAAACGGGTCACTTGGTGTTTGCATCTCTACATACTAATAGTGCCGCTCAATCAATTGACCGTATGATTGACGTTTTTCCACCGCATCAGCAGTCACAGGTTCGGGCGCAGCTATCAAATATTTTGATGGCTATTTGTGCACAACGCTTAGTGCCAGCTATCGGGGGTGGTCGCGTGGTGGCTGCCGAGATTTTGATAGCCAACCCAGCGGTGCGTAATATCATCCGTGAGGGTAAAACTCATCAGTTGGACGCCGTAATTCAAACAGGTGCCGATGTAGGTATGCAGACTATGGATAGGACGCTGGCTAGCTTAGTTCAGAGTGGTACGGTGACGTATGATGAGGCTCGAAGTTTTGCAGTTGACCTAACGGAATTTGAAAGGCTAATGCGAGGCTAAGATGCAGAAATTTAACTATGAGGCACGAGACAAGACGTCTGGCAAGCTGATTAAGGCTGTTGTTCAGGCTGAGTCTGAGGGTGAAGCCTCTAAGTTATTGATTGCTCAGGGATTTTCTCCGATTAGTATCCACGAGGCTGGTAGCGGGATTAATTTGGCTGATAAGTTTAGTGATCGCATAACCACCAAAGACAAAGTAGTCTTTACTAGGCAGCTTTCGACTTTGATTTCGGCGGGTTTGCCGCTGTCCCAGAGTTTGCGAACTTTGGTAGATCAGACGCAGAACAAGCGGTTAAGGGGGGTGATACAAGAAGTCATCATGTCGGTAGAAGGTGGACATAGCTTGTATGATTCATTCTCGAAACACCCAAGTGTGTTTAATCGATTATTTTTGGCGTTAGTAAAAGCCGGTGAAGCGTCGGGTACGCTAGATGAAGCTTTGCAGCGTATTGCTTCGCAGCAGGAAAAAGACGCTGCGATAACTAGCCGCATACGCGGGGCAATGACGTATCCAGTGATTGTGCTGGTTGTGATTTTTGCTGTCATGGCTTTTATGCTTCTCACCGTAGTGCCTCAGGTAGAAAAGCTATACAATGACTTGCATCAGACACTTCCATTTATCACTAGTGCAATTGTCGCTGTCTCAAATTTCTTGACTCACTTTTGGTGGCTTGTTTTGATTATTATTGCAATCTTGGTGTACATTTTGTTTCAATATTTTAGGACTGATTCAGGCAAGATATTTGTGGACAAGGCTAAATTAAAAATACCGATTTTTAAGGGAATGTTTCAAAAACTATACATGGCTCGTTTCAATCGAACTGGCCAGACTTTACTCGACACGGGCGTTGGTATGATTGATATGCTCAACATCACGAGCGAAGCGGTAAATAACAGTGTAGTATCTGATGAAATATCTCGTGCAGCTGATAAGGTGAAGGGCGGCAAGACCCTGTCTTCGGCCCTAAGCGCAGAGGAAAGCTTCCCTGTACTTGTGTCGAATATGATTAGCGTTGGCGAAAAGTCGGGGCATGTTGACGAAATGATGGGCAAGGCAGCGAAAATATACGAAGATGAATTGGATGAGGAAATTAATGCTTTGTCTACGGCGATCGAGCCGATACTCATGGTCGTACTCGCGATAGTGGCTGGTGGTATGGTGGCGGCTGTTCTACTACCTATATACAGCCTGGTTAATACAGTTCATGTGTAGTAGACAATTTAAAAATATCAATGTATGATAATCATAAGAAGTATGTAATAATATATTTATCTCAGAAAGGTGGACCAAATAATGTATAAAAACAGTAAATTATTAAGCAAGAGGAGTGATGGCTTTACTATCATCGAGGTGGTGCTTGTTTTGGCTATTGCTGGTCTGATATTCATGATGGTATTTATAGCTTTGCCAGCGTTGCAGAAGAGTCAGCGCGATACTCAGCGCAAGCAAGATTTGGCTAGGGTAAATACGGCTATCTCAGATTATATCGGTAACGCCAAAGGCAAGATTCCTGGTACATCTGCATCCGATTTTAATTCATTTAAAACTGGCTATTTGAGTTCGGATGATTATTCCGACCCTAAGACTGGCGAATATTCGTTCAAGGCATATAGCGGTGAGCATGATGGGCCAAACCTCGGTGAAATTGTCTATGCCACTAAGACACAGTGTGACGCAGCTCAGACAAGTGGTACTAAGGCATCGGCAAATAATCGTGACTATACTCTAACTATCGCACTTGAAGGTCAAAAGATACCGTACTGTATTGATAATCAATAGTAGGCATAAGCCGAATTAATTGATATAGTGTAAATAATGATTGTTTTACTGTTATTCTTTCTAGGTCTCATAGTAGGTAGCTTTGTAGGTGCTTCGGTATGGAGATTACGTGCTCATCAACTTCGTAGCGATTCCAAGAGGGGTGATACTCCAACGAAGCACGAGCTTAGTCAGGTTCAACATATACACACTAAGGGTGTGGCCAAGGACCGCTCGGTGTGTTTGCACTGTGGACATACGCTCTCTTGGCATGATCTGATACCACTTATAAGTTGGCTCTCCCTCGGGGGTAAATGTCGATATTGCGGGAAGTTTATAGGCTTCACAGAGCCAATAATTGAGCTTTTCATGGCGGTATTCTTCGTTATATCTTATCTGTTATGGTTTAGCGACACTAGCACTACTTTTGCGATAACACACTTGGTTGTGTGGCTAGTAGCTTCATCGTTGATGGCAATCTTGTTTATCTATGATGCCAGATGGTTTATATTGCCGAATCTGGTCACCTATACGCTAGTTGGCTTAGGTCTAGTATGGTCGGGTATAGTACTGTACGATCAAGGGTTTAGCCTGGAATTGGTGTCTAGTATCCTATATGCATGTATTGTTCTATCTGGAATCTACTATGTGATATACGTTATATCTAAGCATCAGTGGATTGGCTTTGGTGATGTAAAGCTTGGCCTAGCCATGGCTTTGCTGCTGGCTGATTGGAAACTAGCCGTAGTAGCACTACTCGCGGCAAATATCATTGGTTTACTTGCATATCTACCATCATTACTCTCGCGAAAGATGAAAGGTGGCTCTAAAATTGCATTTGGTCCATTCCTAATCTTGGGTTGGGCTCTGGCAAGTATTTACGGCGCTCAAATAATAGATTGGTATACTTCATTATTTATGTATAATTTATAGCCCTTATGCTATAATTTCACTATATGGGCAGGCGTGATGGGTTTACTATTATAGAGGTTATGCTCTTTCTAGGCATTAGTGGTATATTATTTGCGGCCCTTATGGTAGGGGTAGGGACTAACCTCACGCAGCAACGCTATAATAATAATGCTGTTGATATCCAATCTTTTATTCGTGATCAGTATGTTAATACTATGAATGTGAATATCGTCCGTGATAAGGATTGGCATTGCGAAAATAGCACTATTAACCACGCTTCGGTAACTGATAATCCGCGCGGTACAACAGAGTGTATTATTATGGGTAGGATTATTAGTGTTGTCGATGGAGGCTCGAGATTAGTCGCTAGTGATGTTATAGGCCAGAAACCACCGGGAGATGAAGAGTCACTTAATGATATCGCTAGTATTATGAGCTATAATCCCATAGCTAGTGATTTCTATCAAAAGGAGTATTCACTTGATGTTGATTCTCGCCTGGAAGCTACGAATAAACAGGCGTCTAATGCTGTTATAGCTATACTTAGATCTCCGGCAAGTGGTCTTTTGAATGTATTTATTTCCGAGGGGTCACTCGCGACCACGAAAATTAGTGACATGATTAATAACAGCCAAAAGGGCACTGTTCTAACTAATTGTATAGCTGGCAACGCTGGCTTGCAGCCAATCAAATCAATTAATATCGATACAAATATAAGTGGCGTTAACGGTGTAAGCTTGAAGTCGGGGGATGGTAAGTGTTAGTTCGTCGCCATGACTCAGGGGATACTATAGTAGAGGTCTTGTTTTCGTTTGCTGTCTTGGCTGCTGTGGTTCTTGGGGGTATTGCTCTCATGAATCAAGGTGTTGGCATGGCTCAACGTTCACTAGAAATTACATTAGTTCGTGAGCAGATGGACTCACAGGCGGCAGCTTTGAGGTTTTTGAATAAGCAATACATATCGATGGGTGCGGTCCCTGGCGCAGCGACGGATGATTGGGAATCGATCGTGTCTAACGCTGACGGTATTTCGTCGGCACAAGATTTTGATCAAGTGGCCAACAACAATCAGTGCAATATACCAACTCATAGTGGCAATAGACCATTTACGATAGACGTTTTGAATATAAGTGACAAAAATTTTATTGTTAGACCTACAAGTGATGTAGGTACTTACGCTAGGGTGATAGATTCGAGTAGTGGAACTACGGCAGAAGGTATATGGATTCAGGCAGTTAAATCATCGAGCAAGGTTGTTGCTGGTAAAACAACTCCGGGATATTATGATTTTCATATACGAGCTTGTTGGTTTTCGCCTGGTAAAACGAGGCCTATTACACTAGGGACGATTGTGAGGTTGTATGATCCAAAAGCATAATGAGCGAGGTTTTACTATATTGGAACTCATGCTTGCTATGACATTTCTGACAGCACTTCTATTGGTTATTGCGGTATCGGTAATTCAAATAAGTCGTCTATATAATAAAGGCTTGGTGATGAGTTCAGTGAATGATGCTGGCCGTGATGTCTCAGATGATATTAAACGGACCTTGGCCTCTAGTACTAATTTTGATCCAAGTGTTGATTTCGTAAGGCAGTCCCATCCCGGTAGTGGTGCCGATGAATATGCTGGTGGACGACTATGCACGGGGAGTTATACCTATATATGGAATCTTGGCACTTCTCTTAATAGTCCAGTTAATACATATACTATCGGTTCAGATTTAAGCCGACAAATTAGGCTAGCTAAGGTGATGGATCAAGGTGGGATGTTGTGCCGCGATCAGTCGATTCAGCTTGATTCTGCACAAGCTATCGATTTGTTATCAGACGACGACAATGAGCTATCGGTGTATAGTTTTGATATTAAACTTTTAGATACGGGTGTGAGTGGCGGTGCTATTTATAGGGTTAGTTTCGAGCTTGGTACTGATAATCCCGATAGTATAGATACTTCGGACGCATCTTGTCGCGCGCCAAATGATGATTTGTCTGATCGGGAGTATTGCGCGATTAATAGGTTTGATTTAATAGTGAATGTAAATTGATGGGGGAGATATGAATAGAGTAACTAAGTCGAATAACGAAGGGGCGGTATCTATCTTTGTTGTCGTGTTCGCTGCCTTACTGATTACTGTTATTACTATAGCTTTTGTGCGTATAATGATGCGCGATCAGATGAATGCCTCGATTAATGATTTATCAATCAGTGCGCTAGACTCTGCTAATGCCGGGGTAGAGGATGCCAAACGTATACTTAGCGCTTATCATAATAACTGCATAGCCATGCCAGACAATGAAGATTCTAATGATTGCAAAGGTATTAAGACGGCGCTAGATTCTTATACCTGTGATTCATTACAAAAAGTCGGTCTCGTGCAAGCCTCTGCTGATGGTGACTATATTGTTCAGTCCAATGAAGGCACCAATAAGGATAGTGAATTACAGCAGGCTTATACGTGCGTCAAGATACATGTAAACACGGATGACTATATAGGGTCGCTTAGCTTATCTGGTGCACGATTAATTCCGTTAGAGGCTACTGGTGATTTTACTAAGATTAAGATTGAGTGGTTTACGGCATCAGATTTACGAAGTGTAAATGGCGGTAACGATGGCTCTATTGATTTAGCTAGCGATAATAAGCTGTTAAAACAAAGCGACTGGCCGATTAATCGTCCGGCTATATTGAGGGTTCAATTATTACAATTTGGTGACTCGTTTACCTTGTCTGATTTTGATAGCAACAAAGATGATACTAGTAATAATGCGACATTATTTTGGATGCCTACCAGTGCGGGGCTTGGTTTAGCGTCGTTTAGTGAAGATTCTCGTAATTCGTTTGCAGCTACCATACTGCAAGAGGCTAAATGTGAGTCTAATATCTCAGATGCTACTAGTGGATACGCGTGTAGTGCTACGATAGGTTTACCGAAGCCGCATGGGTCAGATGCTTCAAATAGACATGCATATCTACGTCTATCTAGTATATACAGTCCGCAGACAACTTTTAAGGTAGTCATGCTCGATAAGTTCGATAAACCAGTTAGTTTCAAGGCAGTGCAGCCTAGTGTTGACTCCACGGGGCGAGCAAATGATTATTTTAGGCGTGTTCAGACTCGCCTTGATTTGGGCGGTAGCAGTATACCGTATTCTGTTGAAGAGCTAAATCTAACTAGTGACTTATGCAAGGCATTTACAGTGTCCAGCAAAGCAAGTGGTTTTAAGCAAGGCGATTGTAGACTGTAATCTATTCGCCGTGGAATTGCTCGTATACCTCACGTAAGTGTTTGTCTGTGACATGGGTGTATACCTGCGTTGTACTAATATCGCTATGTCCAAGCATGGTTTGCACTGACCTTAGATCGGCACCGTTCATTAGTAGGTCAGTAGCATAGCTATGCCGCATAGTGTGCGGACTGACGTGCTTGGTTATACCAGCAAGCTTTGCGTATTTGTTGATTATTCTTTGCACACTTCTAGATGTAAGTCTGCGATAATTACCGTCGTTGCTGTCAGTGGAATTGCGGCTACTATTTATAAATAGGGGTGGCAGAGAATCATCGCGCGTGTCTAGATACTCAGCTATACTGTCTGCGGCGACCTGGCTGATAAATACGGGCCTGTCCTTACGGCCCTTACCTCGCACGGTGAATTCACGGCGGTCAAGGTTTACACTGTCTCGGTTGAGCCCGACTAATTCCGATACACGTAGACCACTAGAAAATAGTAAATGAAGTATGGCTTTGTCGCGTAAACCGGTGGTAGAACTAAGATCTGTCTGAGTAATTAAATTGTTCACCTCGTCTTTGTATAGAAATGTAACCTGTTTTTTGGCTACTTTGGGCAACGATATTTTATCTGGCGCTAGGCTGTTAATATCGCGGCCTGATAGGTAATGCAAGAAGCCGCGTAGAGCAATTAGGTGGTAACTTTGAGTTATTGTAGATAATTTATCACCATTATTATTTTCGTATCGGTTCAGCCAGAGCCGGTATTTTCTAACAATTTCCGATGATATTTTATCAACGGTTATATCACCCGTAAACTCAAAAAATCGATCTAAATATAGGCGGTAATTTTCGGTCGTTTTGATAGATCGGCCGCCCTCGACTTCTAGGTGTTCAATAAAATCATTTATTAATTCTGATAAATACATGTTGATATATGAAGTATATCATGGGATGAACACTAGTTATTTGATATAATGTATACCAATAAGGAGAAATATGGATAAAGATTTAAGAGAGATACAAAGAACGCTAGTAATATTTAAGCCAGACGCAGTCCAGAGAGGATTGGTTGGCGAGATACTTTCTAGGTTTGAGCGTGTGGGGCTTAATATTGTAGCAACTAAGATGATTGCACCTGATGAGCAGCATTTTCATAAGCACTACGAGGAAATTGGTCAGATGATTTCCCGTCGCGGTGAGCATACATTTGATGTAACACTAAAAATGATGACTCTTGGTCCTGTAATCGCCATGGTGTTCGAAGGTGTAGAGGCTGTTGAGCTTGTTCGTAAGCTAGTCGGCACCACTGAGCCTAAGTCGGCTTTGCCGGGTACTATTCGCGGTGATTATTCCCATATGAGCTTCAATTATGCGGACAAAGAAGATAAGGGTATCCCAAATCTTATTCATGCAAGCGGGTCTGTTGAAGAGGCCGAGCAAGAGGTTGCTCACTGGTTTTCTGATTCAGAGATATTTTCATATCACACAACTCATGAACGCTTTACGCGTTAGTTGAATGGCTCTAAGCCATAATTCCTGGTAAAATACCAGGTATGCCTCGGTAGCTCAACTGGATAGAGTAGATCCGTCCTAAGGATAAGGTTGCAGGTTCGACTCCTGCCCGGGGTACCAATGAAATAGCCCACCCTTGTGGTGGGTTATTTCATTGGTACCTTGCACGATTCGGTTCTGCAACTTTTTGCACAGCAAAAATAGTTGCAGGTTCGCGAACTGTCATAATTTTTGATTTGACAGTTCCTAGTTGATGGTTTGGCTAGAATAGCCACACCATCTTACGTCCTCCTGCCCGGGGTCGTGATATTATATATGTATGGGTAGTAACTCTGAATTTGATGGTCAGCGTGAGTCAGAGGAAGTGCTTTTTGTCTTCCGCCGTCACGTAATAGCTATGCGCAAGGGTTTTTGGTTACTTTTGATACCATTTGCCGTATCATCAATACCAGTATTCATATGGAGTGATAACTTACAGATGCTATGGAGCCCGGTTGTAGGCTTTTTGATTGGTTTACTACTATTTTCGTATCATTTTTTGATGTGGCGTTATACTGTGTATATTGTCACGAATCAGAGGTTGCGTCAGGTTACCCAAAAAGGGCTTTTTGGCCGCGATGTAGTCGAGCTTGGCCTATCCAAGGTTCAGAGTATTAGCTATAATGTACCAGGTTTTACTGGTGAAGTATTAGGCTTCGGTACCATAGTAGTGCAAACTTATGTTGGTGATTTGATTATAAATAAAGTGGGTCATCCGGCTAAGATATACAATAAATTGCAAGATGCGGTAGCTCTCGCTGAGAAAAAGAAGGGGATAGATAATGAAGAAGTTGTACCCGCTTAAAAAGGTCGGGCTGAAGAAAACTGCGGAGACTGGGCAGGATACAAAAAAGATAACAACTGGAACTGTTGAACATCACAGGGAAAGAATCATATCTACCGGACGTAAATTCAAGTACCCAGTGCAGTATGCCAAGCACCGTTTAGTTTTTAATTCTATAGCTATAAGTGTCATAGCCCTAGTAATTATTGTGTCTGGCTTTGCATGGATGCTATATTCACAGCAAAATACATCGACATTCTTTTATAGGATAACTAAGGTTTTGCCTGTGCCTGTGGCGTATGTTGACGGATATTCTGTTAGGTATAGTTACTATCTTGATAATTTTAACTCCCAGAGACATTATTTGGAAAATATTGAAAATCTAAATCTTTATAGTACCGCTAATAAGACACAGTTAAATTGGTATAAAAGACAGGCTTTAAATGCTGCGGTTGTTGATGGTTATGTCGAGAAATTAGCAAAAAAATATAATATAACAGTCAGCGAAAGAGACATAGATGACGCGATTACCAAGCAGCGTAAGGCTACCGGCGGCTCTATATCTGAGAGTGCATACTATGTCGTCGCTTATGACCACTATGGTTGGTCTAAATCTGATTTACGAGACGCCACTAAGCGAAGTCTGTTGAAGAAAAAAGTTTCATTCTACATAGACAAAACTGCCACTGAGTTAAAAAAGCGTGTAGAGTCCGCACTGTCCGATAGCGTGGCTATTGAGGATATTAAGTCACGCGTAGGTAGTGTTGACGGTGTATCTGTGGATATAGGCGCCGCGACTTCTGTGCCGTACGATAATCATGACGATGGACTATCTATGCATGCTCTGAAATTGGAAAAAGGACAATACTCAGGGGTTTTTGAATCAAACGACGGAAACGGCTACTATGTTGTGCAATTAACAGCTAAGACCTCGCAAAGCATCAGTTATTCGTATATCAAGATACCGCTTAGTGTTTTGAACAAAAAAATTAATAATTTACGATCAAGTGGACACATCAAAGAACTGATAAAAGTGCCATTACTAGATAAGAAATAGGAGAATATCATGTATCAATTACCAGAATTAAACTATGATTACGATGGATTGGGTAAGTATATTAGCAAAGATATAATGCTTTTACACCATACCAAGCATCATCAGGGCTATGTAGATAAATTAAATGCTGCACTTGATGGATATCAGGAAGGTAAAGACATGAAACTACTAGACCTATTGACGAGTGTTAATGATCTACCGCAAAATGTTGCGAGTACAATTCGCAATAATGGCGGCGGTCATTATAATCACTCATTGTTTTGGCAGTGTATGAATCCAAATGGTGGCGGAGAGCCTAGCGGTGATTTAATGGCTAAGATTAGCGAAAAGTATGGTAGTTATCAGGCTTTTGTTGATGAATTTAGTGCCAAAGCCTTGTCGGTATTTGGTAGTGGATGGGTGTGGTTGCAGCCTGACATGGATATTGTAACGACTCCTAATCAAGATAGCCCAATAATGACTGGTGGACCAGAGCCTATACTTGGCCTAGATGTATGGGAGCATGCGTATTATCTGGATTATCAGAATCGTCGTCCAGATTACGTGGCGGCATGGTGGAATGTCGTTGATTGGCAATTTGTAGCAGATCGTCTATCGTCGAATTAGTTATTTATATTGATCCCATTTATATCCGTCGTCTATGACTACCGACGAGCTTTGTTGTCCGCTTGAATAGTTGTTGTTTTCTAATTTTTTGCGCCTAATACTCATAAATACTAGAAAGCCTACGGTCAGTAGCGCTATGCCACCCGCCAGGACACCTATAAATTGAAATATCGTAGTTGTCGCTCCCGGGCCACCTTCGAGGACATTGCTTGATAGCGCAACTGAAAACTTTTGAGTTTCAGGATCTGATCCGTCTGTGGGTATGTCGACATCTTTTACGGTAAACTTTATTGGGGTCGAGGCGCTACTGCTGGTTACTGTACCCTCGTATGTGCCTGCGGCAAGACCTAGTGACAAGACGCCATTTTGTACTGGATAGGTCTGTGAATTAATTTGAGCTTGGGCAGACTGCACTGGTTTACCATTTTCTTTAACTTCGATGTTTATTGGGTATCCAGGGGTTAAGAATGAGTCACTATAACTAGCCTTATTGTCACCAGTACCATCAACTATCATGTAGTAATATGTATGTCCTGGTATTAAGTCAGGGATCGATACGGAGTATGTTGACTTTGATGATTGTTCAATCGGAAGAAGCTTATATTTACTGGTGTATGATTCGCTAAAATTAAATTGTGGTGAAGGTTTTTTGGAGTTAATTGTAAATTCTATTTTCGAGGATGTATACGACGGCGTAACGTTAACATTCGATATTACTCCTGTTAGATCTGGCTCGGAAGCGGGTGGTGTAGGGTCTGGACTGGGGGTAGGTTTTGTGGATTCTTTGGGCGCGGTTGTCTGTATAGGTTTTGGCGTAGTACTGGGCTTGGGTGTAGTTGTCGGTTTGGGGGTTGCCTTTTGCGGGTTATTTAGGTGGATTGTCAGTTCTTTGGTGAGGGCTGTTTGTTCATTGATTGTGCTACCACCAGTAAAGTTTACTATTGCTGTCGTTTTTTGAGAGTATTTCTGAACACCAAAATTAACTGTAAACATTATGTTAACACTAGAAACAGAAGACTTACTTTTACCAGAAAAGGCTATTTTGCCATTGCCTGTGTTGTTTATGTTTAGGTTAAAATCGGTAGTGTTTTGTGAGAAGCTTTTGACATATAGTTTAGAGCTTGGATAAGATACGGTGCCGCTAACATCTATTGAGCCATATGCCTGATTGTACGACTTTACTTCTACTGAAAGACTAGTAGATGTTACAGATACATTGTTAGAGCCATTGGAAGTCGCTATGAATTGATATTCACCAGCAGCATATGCAAGTGGGCTGATGAATGCCGATGTTATTACGGCAACTAGAACTAGCAGTTGTATAGCCTGTGAGTATGATTGAACAATTTTTTTAATCTTACTCATATCTATGAACTCGCCTTTGCAGTGTGAATGTTTGGCCTATGATGTACTATTGATAGCTCTCCCGTGGACTCATCGTATACGGCGCTAGGTTCGTCACTAGGTGGCGGGGAGTCAATTGCTGTGTCTGTGTTTTCGGTCGATTCAATTTTTGATAATTCTGATGATAGCTCTTCTGGCAAGGGCTCAGCTTGTTGATATGTACTGGCGTCTCCTTGATTATAGTTTTCATCATTAATAGCCCCAGTGTCTGGCGCGGTAGTGTCGTTTGTCTGAGGTGTAGTATTAGTTAATTGACTGTACTCAGTAGTGTCTTGGCTGGTATAGTTAGGGTCATTATTTTGGACAGCTGGTTCAGGGTACTGATTATTGGTCGCAATGTCTGTGGGCCCATAGCTCTGTTGCATTGTCACATCATTATTGTCATAGCTCGGTTGGATATCCGGTGCTTGTGCACTCGGTTGTTGATTTGTTTCGTATGTTTGATTATATTCTTGCGGAATTGCGCTGTCTGCCATTTGTTCATTGGTTTGATATGGGGCTGTCGTTTCTGGGTAGGCTGGTGGCAGATCAAGCTGTCCAGATTGTGGGGCGGGCATGGTCGCCATAGCTGCTAGATTAGGCTCCGGCGTGTTGCTGCCACGATTTTCATAAGCTGCACCATAACTGGCAACTAGATCATTGTCTACGCTGCCGCCAGATTCCAAGCGTCTTCGTTTCATTAGTAACATTAGCCATATAGCTCCGCTAATTAGACCGCCAAGTACTATAATGCCACCTATAATCATTGGAATTAACGAAGTAACTCCTCCGCTAGATGATCCGGTGCTATCTATATTGAGTATGAAACTTTGTAGTTGGGGGTTTCCATCACCGGGTATATCTAATTTTTTTACTGTAAATTCAACATCATATGATTCTGTTGAACCTTGCGGGGTAATGGAAGCTGTATATTTTTTTGCGTCTAATTCGGTAGATACTATGGAGTTATTATTTGACGTATATTCACGTCCGTCAATTGTTATCTTGGATCCAGGTATGAGTAGATTATTTTGCTGGATTGTTAACTGGACCGGGTAGCCTCTTGTTATTAGGGTGCCTTCATATGTGGCACCGGCTAAACTATCTGTTGTAGCTGCTTTAATGGTGAAATAATATAGTGCTCCGACACTTAGATTCTCTAGATTGACGCTGTATATACCATCGTCAGATTTATTAACTTCTGCCGTACTATTTTGACCGCCTTTATTTTTGCCGTATTTAAATTCTGATGTTGCATCATTATTATTGACGGTCCACGAAATAGAGTTTGATTGTCGAGTTGCGGTTATTTTTAAATTTTCAATCTTTAGTCCACCGTCACTTGAAACTTGTGACGTATCATCATCTGTATCAGAGTTATCAGCCGGCTTTGTTGTAGGTGTGGGAGTAGGGCTTGGCTTTGTTGTTGGTTTCGGTATTGTTGGTTTTGTTGTTGGCTTTGGCGTGGGTTTAGGTGTTGGCTTTGGTGTAGGCTTTGGTGTGGGTGTGGGAGTAGGCTTGGGGGGCGTTTGAATGGTGTACTTACCGGGAGTTATAGTCGCTGAGCGTGATCCATTTTGATACTTGAAGTCAGTAATGTTTACATCTGCCGTACCGGCTGCGAGTGATTTGAAAGTAACACTAAATAAGTGTACGTCTTGATTATTTATGACACTCCACCAATTATTACTGAGGTTAAATTTGAGAGTACCCGCACTGTTGTCTATGGTTAAATCTTTTGATGCTGCGGTAAATGTACCGCCGTCGGCGTTTGCACTGACAACGGATAGACGATTGGACGGAAATGTCAGTGTGCCAGTGGCACTATATGTACCACTCAAAAATACTGACCCAACGGAGCCGTCAATACTGAGCGTAAAAGTATCGCCAACTTTGCTTATTCCGGATGATGGTCCAACTACAACAGTGTCGCCCGTGGCGGCTGAAGCTGGCCTGGTATAGCTTAGGAATGATCCAAAAACAAATATAGCCGCAATAATAATTCGGTTAGATACTACGAATAATTTGTTGTTTTTGTGTTTGTTTGACATTATTCTTATGCCTACCTATTTATAGTATCACTATAAGAGGTAGGGGTCAACGAAAATACGCATTAAAAAAGCGCAATTTTGGTCTATTTATTTGGTGCATTTTTTGTAAAAATAAAATCACCTATCGAGGTGACTTTTATCTTTCTAATGGCGGGCCCGACCGGATTCGAACCGGCGATCTCCTCCGTGACAGGGAGGCGTGATAGACCAGCTTCACTACGAGCCCACATAGTATTTAACTCAACTATCATATCAGTAAATATGATTTTATGCAATAAAAATGACGGTAATAAAGAATGAAATTTATAGCTTATATTTGGTATAATACGTATAGCTATAGAAAGGAGCGATTGCCGCTGTAGCTCAGTTGGTAGAGCGGCGCTTTCGTAAAGCGTAGGTCTCCGGTTCAAATCCGGACAGCGG